>DASVHD010000038.1 GCA_036382775.1 bacterium
TTTTATAGTGCTATAAAAGGTTTGTCAATATAAATTAGTTCTTTCTAAATCACCCCCTTTGATATGATTAAGTGCTCCTGATAATGCCAGTCGGGTAGAACCAGACTGCTATTCGTCCATTATAGGACATGGTATCTATTCGGAGCATGGTTGGGCTGCCTAATCTTTTACGGAATCATTTTATCAATGATTAACTATAAAATGAGGCTTACCCAGCCATCATATTTTTCTGCATGGCGGTTTGATAATCAATTTGGTCTTTAAGCATATGATAGATGATGCCCGCAATTTTGCGTGCCAACGCAATTCGGGCAACGCTTTTGCCTTTTCGTTTCATTAAACGGTAATAATATTGAATCAGCCGGTGATCAGTGCGGTTAGTATGTGAAGCGTGCAGGGCAATTTCGACAAAGATGCGTTTTAAGTACATATTGGCTTGTTTGCAGAGGTGACCATGGTGTTGCTTATCGGCACTACTTTTTGTTTTAGGGATTAACCCCACATATGCCGCATACCGTTTGGCATCCGGGAATCGGGTGATCGGGCCGGTTTCATAGATAATCGTGAAGGCGGACAGTTTCCCTAGTCCGGGGAAGGTCATGAGCAATTGGGCGTCGGCAGATAATGCCGCTTTCTCGGTGATGATTTTTTCCCAGTAATCAATCTGGTCCGAAAGAAAATCAATGTGGCGCAGACACTGTTTGATGGCTTCAGCATAAGGTGAAGGTAAGGAGATTTGCGTCAGTGCGTCCTTTTCTTTAGGCGAGATAATTTCGATTAATGAATCGCGACCTTCACCGCACCATATCTGCCGGCACTCTGAAGTAATGTTGAATTTGGACAGGATGGCACGAATGACATTCTTAAATTGGGTCCGAAACATCAACAAACGAAGCCGGATGCGTAAGAGATCCCGCATGTTGCGTTCTTCTTTTTCCGGAATCCAGCAGGTCGGGAGAAGATCGGCACGTAATAGATGGGCCAACATCCGGGCATCAACCTTATCATTCTTGACCCGGGCATGGGCGATGACCTTAGTCTGCAAAGGATTAGCAAGCAATACTTCGGTATCTAAGTCCTGCAGTAAATCCACTAACCAATACCAGTTCCCGGTCGCTTCAACCGCAATTTTGCAGTCATTCTTAAGCGGCTCAAAGAATTGTTGAATGGCAGGCTTGTCATTGTTTAACCGCTGCGTAGTCTCCGTGTTTGTTTGGTCGTCGTACACATAAAATTGCGAAAACCTACGGTGCAAATCAATTCCAACATAATTCATATTATCTCCTTTATCGTAAGCATAATCAGTTTCTTTCGATTGACAAACGTTTTATTATATCTTTTATGCCATAAAACTGTCGATATTTTAGGACATTTTTCTGGTGTGAAGTAATCTTGAAAATTCATTATACTTTTGAAGCATGGCCTGTTGATTTGGTCCTGAAATTGGCTGAAATACATAGCGGATTGTTAATCCCATATTTCTTCAGAAAAATCGGATCTGATAACTCAATTCGTGACTAGTTCATTTATCCTTTTGACCTATTGGCGTGAGTTTCTATCCGAAACGAAGCTGACTAATCATGTTTTTTACAGTTTATAGCATAAAAGCCACGATATTTCAGTAGTTGTTTGTCAAAGCGGTTATTTCAGCCAAGATGTAGAGTACCCGGCCTGCGGACGACACCCCCGGCGGTCGATCGAAGCACAGATCTAGCCAATTAGATCCGGAAACAGTAGCGCCATGGACTATATAGTATAATCCAATCCGATACAATATTCGATCCATTCTGTTAATAATAAAAAAAACACACACCTTGTGGATGTTATAATTTGTTTTATAATGCTAAAAAGCATGCGAGGGGAAAAACATGATTCCATAATGGATTCATGATAATAATAAAAGGAGGTAAAAATGTCTAGACGAGCATGTCTGTATTTGGGCGTCATTGTATGTATGGCTTTAATGACGTCCTGCCAAAGCATTGACAAAGCCATAGATGATGAGTATGCTGTAATAGATGAACAAAACGATAATTCTAATGGACCGAATAGAGGGATAGACGACCTCGAACCGAGTCCCCCAGTAGTAATCCCTGAGTCATTATGGTATCAATACGATTTCCATGAATTATCGGACGAGGAGATTGATTCTTTATATGATGCGGGGCTTGGGGATCAAGATGAATCGCCTAGCGATGGCTGGTCTGCAAAAGCATGGGCAGTATCGTGGGGATCTCTTTTCTGGAAGCTTGAATATTGTGGAGCGAGTACTAAAAAAGTTCCAATGGTTCCACCAAATGTTACTCTTTATCTTTATACGGAAATATGGAGCAAGCTTCATAGCGCTCAAAACTACACACTCAGAAAAGTTGGTGGCCCTTCCGAAACTTCCTGTGTTTATAAGTGTTTTGTTTGGCTCTTTCTGTACTCAAAGAGTCAAACACAGGATTGGTGGTCATATGGAAAGCACCGCTGCAACGGCAGTGGCTTTGTCTACACGAATGCTTATCATACTCACTAGATTATCAAGCGGCTGGCCGTTTAGGTCAGCCGCTTTAATTCTCGCCTGGAGAGGTAATGTGTTATATGATTAGATCTTTATTTATTCCTATTTTAATTATACTGAATTCATGTGCAAATGCGCAATCATGGGAACCGGCGGTAATACTTCCTAAACACGGTAGTGGTTTTATCATGAATACTGATCTGGTATGCTTAAACGATTCTTGTCTGATTGCCGCCTGGGACCAGGATACAAGCAACAATATGTATACCGACAATATTTTTGTAAGCATAAAAAATAATAATACTTGGACCAATCCAGTTACCCTGTCAGAATCTAATGTTGAGTGCTCAGCTCCCCGTATATGTGTTGATCAAAATGGGATAGTCCATATAATCTGGGGTGTAAACAGCATTGGTTTTATTGGACGCGTTGACAAGCTGGCATATTCATTTTGGAATGGGTCAAGTTGGAGCAGTTTTGAATACATTGCAAGCAATGCCACGATTTCCGAGGGATCGTACTACATTTCCTGCGATACTATTGGCAATTTACATATCATGTATGGCAATGAGACAGCGCCTGATCCAACCAAGAGGATTCGGCATATATGGCGAATTGGTAACACTTGGTATGGTCCAGAGGTCGTCGATGGTAGTCCGGATTTTCATTTTATTATTGATTCCCTAAGTATAACCCGATTAACCTACCAGAATGCACTCCTACCCAACCACAATAATGATGTTTATTATAATCACCTTGATTCGACCTGTGGATCCTGGTTTGGTCCTTACGTGGTTCATTATAGTGATAACCTCGATACGCTGTCATATTGGCCAAGGATAGTGGTTGATCATCAATTAAGAAAGCATGTATGTTGGTCAGAGGACTTGAATAATGATATATTAGCAGAACAAATATTATATTCGTTTTCTGATGATGATTCAAATTGGTCAAACTCCGAAGACGTGACTGGAAATCTGAACCTGGCGCTTATGATTATTTGCAGTGCGATGATTGTGGATTCTTTTAATAATATACACATTGCGTATGGTTATTATGCAGACAGCAATCTTACCCAGGGGTGCATCGGATATCAATGCCGACAAAATTCAACATGGAGCACTCCGTATATTATATCACAGAGTGTTACTTGTCTTGGAACAGCACGATTAGCACTGGATAACAATATTCTCCATATAATTTGGGTTGCTGATACGTTGGGTGACAAATATGTTTGTTACCGGAGAAAACAGTTGACGGCGGTGGAAGAACAGAAAAATATCCCAATGTTTTTGAATATCGTTCCTAATCCAGTTAAAAATACGGTCAAATTATTATTCGCTGTTTCGACGACAGGTTTTGCTAGAATCCAATTGTTTGATGTTATGGGAAGAAAGATTATGGCTAAGTCGCTACTACTTAATAACGCTGGTATACATAGTGTAATGCTGGATTTAAGTAACATCGCAGCTGGAACATATTTCTTGGTGGTGAAAACTGATAACAATTCTTTTTCAAAACCATTAATAAAACTGAACGATTAGATCGTGGGAACAAATTCCACCCTGCCCCGCTATGCATCATACGGGATTAAACGAAAACTATAAAAAGTTGAATCATAGCCCTTAAAACCACCATAATCTCAGAAGATATTTCTATAATAGCAATTTTCGAAGGGATCTAGTAGAGTTTGGCTTTTTTTTAAAAATATTAGCTGTTGATTAGGTATAGAAAAAGGCCTAACTACGTATACATAGCGGATTGTTAGACCATTTTATTTTTGGACATCGCAACCCATTAAATCTCGGCACGAATTCCGCAATACTATAAAATGTTAAATTTTCATCCATAAAACCGCCGTAATCCCAATGGATAATGTCACGATATGATACTATATGAAATAACCGGTTTGCGGACTACACACCCGGCGGTCGACCGAAGTACAGATCTAACCAATTGGGTTCGAAAACTGTCGTGCCATGAACTTTACAATATTACCATATTAAAATAAGACTCAATCGATTCTGTTAATAATAAAAAAAACATCTTGTTGCATAGGAGTGATGCAATGGTTATTCTATTATATTAAAAGGAAACTGGGATATGACAAAAAGAACTGCACATCGGAGTGCAACCGGTAGGAAACTTTACGCAATGCGTGATAAAAAGGGTCGGTTCAAGGACATCCAGACCTACAAACCTGCTCATGACCAGGACATTAGAAGAACGTGCAAGAAAGAAAAATGAGGATAAATAAGCAAAATACCGATAACCATCGGGATCAAGTTTCGTCTTTCGTACAGATTTGGGTCCCTAGACGAACCTGCTCGTCTGTGAACGAATTAAGTGCAATAGCCTATACAACCTGGATAAAGTTGCCTACAAAATGCTTGACATTGATGGCATAATAAAGACTCAAAAGTTTTCTGGACAGTTCGCTGATGTTCGAGCAGATGCCAGTCTTTATTCCCATGAAGATGCTGCATCGTTGTATGTCCAACATCCAGAAGGATTGCCACATCTCGAACGCAACACCTTGATAGTCGGCCCTCTTGGCTCAGGCAAGACAATTATGCTTAAAACACTCTTCACGAACTTGAGCTCAAAACCTAATGTCATTCCAGTATTCGTCGACACCTTGAGATGGACTTCACAAATTGCCGGAGAAACGGAAACTTACAGGTCTGAAAGGTTATCACCTCGTGGAATGGTAATGCTGGATGCAATGGCACTCGCCATTGTTATTGGTTTATGTGAGAGTGTTGGTGCATTTCAAAGTCCCAATCAATTTCATTCAACCTGGTCACTTTTTTCTGAAGCATTTCGCACCACTGAACCCAATGAAATAAGGAGTATGTCAAGAAAGAGAATAAAGGATGCCCTAAAGAATGGGCTGCAACTTCCCGAATCCTTACCCACAGTGTTCACGGTTGCCAATGCGCTCGGAAATGACATTCGTAAGGAGAAAAATGCTTTACTCGTCTTGCTCGTCGATCAGATTGATCAAGTATCCTCAAATTTCTTCTTGCCTATCGCTAGTTTGCTGCGAAGATCAAGTCACTATGTCTCAATCCTTGCAACTAGGCCATGCCCAACAGCACCAGAACCAGAAGCTATCTCTGCAGATATCACCTCGGGAGACTCTTATCGTATAATCCAGCTCGGGAGAAGTGCAACAGGCGAGACTCCGACGGGATTTGTGCACCAGTTCGTTCAGGCGCTACCTTTGATAGAACCTTACAAGTCTGAAATTGAAGATCGAACACAGCTCATAGCAAACTTGATGTGGCCCTCTCTTCGCTTCGCGATCAGTACAATCCACGAATACATTCGTCTTCGATCGGCAGATAAGAATCCCGATGAATCATGGTTCCAATCTGTTCATGAGGTCGCTCGAAGCTATGAAGATATTGTGCAAGATGGCCTCAGAGCTTGGTCAGCAAACCCTAAGTCGATGGTGAAGGAATGGCGCCGAAAGGTTTCAGCAAAAAGAGGAAGGAATTCCACATCAATTGGTCGATCATTACTATTATTTACTAAGAGCGATTTGTTTGAGGATGTTAAAGGCAAACAAGCACAGCATATGATAAGAGTCGCACTCAAGAAAGGGATCCTCTTAACGGGCCCTACGGAACATTATGTACCTGGAGTTATTCCATCTGTTTGTGAGATTGCACCTCTCCTGCTCGTCAATGATCCGAATATAGATATCTCTCGCTTTGATCCCAACCCCGTTGAATTGGAGATCACGGAAGAAACATTAGACAAATGGAGCAAACCTTTCAGCCGGACAACGAGATCAGCCAAGAGAATATTCATATCCTACTGGATGAGCGACCCTGAAAAAACAGAGCATGTGTCCTTGGGGGATTTGATTACAACAAAGTTCGGGGGTTCAATCGAAGTGGCCACAGGTGTGTTGACTGGTTCTTCACGCTGGTCTCCTGCTATCATGGAAAAAATCTCCCCAGTCGATTTGGTTTTGTGTGATCTTTCAGTACCTCGAAGAGACATCATTGTAGAGTATGGCGTTGCGATCGGCACGCATATTCCAGTTATTCAATGCCTTGCCGACAATACAAAAGCATTTGGCCTCCCCAAATGGATAACCAATCGCCAGTTTCAATTCTTTAGTGGTACAGAAGAACAACTGTATCGACTCGAAACATCAATTGCAGCACTGCTCGAAAACAATCCTGATGCGAAGAGTTGCTGGAAACGAGACTCCACTGGTAGAAATCTCGAAACTAGTCCAGAACCAAAACTCGTGATTTTTATTGGCCCAGCCAGTGCTTTATTACTTCATGAACGCATAAAGGCGACAACTAAAGAATCAAATCTTGATCTCCGGTTCCACCAGGCATCCTTTAATCTGGACAATCTTGAGGAAATGATCAAACTTGTTAGGTCTGCTGGCACTCTTATCTTAGCATTTGACTATACAATAGATGATTACCTTGCTTGTCTTGGGGGAGGGATCTTCGCAACAAAACAGATTGGATATACCGCCAACAACAAGAGATACCACCGAACCATGTATTTGATTAATATGTCAAACGACAAGTCGTCCCTTGTTTTCCCGGGTCTACTCGAATCACACCCACGTTCAGAAAGCTGCACCAATACCAGTGGCTTAGTATCGATGATTTCTAAACGATCTCGATACATACTTGATGTGCTCAAGAAAACAAAATGAAACTCTTTAACGCATACACCGATATTTTGCCGAAACCGGACAATGATACAATGTTGGTTTGGATTGGTGCTATTAGTTTCGAATCAAGATGCAATGGATCTATAGAAGCTCTGCTCAATGAAAATATCCATCTTCATCGAGTAATCGCTTTTGATTATGCAACCAATATATCGCCAAGAAGTCAAGGAGAAGAAAGTCGTGCAATAAATCGAAATCAATTTGAAAATCTAGTCAAGGACAAAGGAGAAATACAAATTGTGCACCCTTATAGGTATGCAGAATTCATCGGGAAACTAGAAACACTATCAACTGAATTAGAGAATGCACATTCTTTGATACATCTAATAGTCGATATCACGTGCCTAACTAAAATACATACCATTGCGCTGGCATATTGGCTTATTAACAGAAGGGAAAGCTTCCCAGTAACCTTGGCTTACTCACAACCTGAACACTACGGGAATCCATCAAGAAACATTTGGGGAAAGGGTAAGTGGCTTAGTACCCTACTTGTGCGACTCGACCTAGATTCTACCGATCCTTTTGACTCTACGACACTCATAGCCATACTAGGCCATGAGGGCGATCGGCTCCGTTTAGCAATCAATGAAGTGGAAGCTAACAGGGCGCTTGTTATAAAAGTCTTGCCACTTGAACCAATGCCTTCTCGACTAGCCACCGTATCTGACATTCAGAACGCCTGGCTGTTTTTTGAAATTCAAAATGGAATTAGGCAAGGGTTTACTCTGAAGACACTAAATCTTGCTAATTTAGATTCACTAATGCACTTAGTTCAAGATGTATGTCGCAACGCTAAGAAAAAAACTTCTCGTATCGTCCTTTGCCCTTTTGGCCCTAAGCCTTTCGTGTTTGCATCTGCATTTTCGTCGCTATCTATTTATTCAGAAAACACATGGCTTTCATATCCAATACCGACCTCTTATGATCCAGAATACTCATCGGGCTATAAGCAGACAACATGGTTTTCACCATTTATTTAGCCAATTCTAGTACACGAATCAGGAGTTAGGTCCTGAAATTTGGGAACAAATGGGGGTTGAATCTCTACATTCTACATCGAAAAGATGGATGATATTTCAGTAATTGTCTGTAAAATCCGTAATTTCAACCACTGAGAATATCCGGCCTGCGGACTACACTGCCGGCGGCCGGCCGAAGCGCAGAACTAACCAGTTAGGTCCGCAATTTATCGCGCTATGATCTCCATCATGTTATTTATTTTAAAATAAAGTTCAATCGATTCTGTTAATAATAAAAAAAACATCTTATTGCGTGTGAGCGATACAATGGTTATTCTATTATATTAAAAAGAGGCTGTGACATGGCAAAAAAAACAACGCACCGAAGTACGTCAGGTAAAAAACTTTATGCCGTGCACGACAAAAAGGGTTGGTTCAATGACATCCAGACCTACAAACCTGCTCATGGCCAGGACATTAAGCGGAAGAGCAAGAAAGAGAAATGATGAACCTATTCCGTGTTAAAATGAGAAATGGACCCCGACCGGCATATGATCCCAATACCCTCGCCGAGGACATCGCTCTCTTCGCTCGCAACGTCGTATATACTTAAACCAATATGCGCAACCGCCCGTTTTGCGTGATGGCAGATAGGAGGAAAAATGACTAGCTCAGAGAATTTATCAGCCTGCAAGGATGTCTTGTTGAAGTCGTACGAGCATACAGAAAGTCTGCATCGCTTTTTGGTTTCATTTCGGTTCAAAGTGATTGCGTATCTTGCTACTGTAAATGCGGCACTGTTTTACTTCATCTTCCGTGAACAGCCGGGTCAGATTGTTGCTGTCTTTATAACATTAATCGGAATACTCTCGGTCGTAGTACTTTACTTGCTCGATAGACGGACGCGGGAGCTTTTCGAGATTTGCATTAAGTCTGGGCAGGAGATCGAAGATCTGGCTGGAATCCCAAACAATAGTGGAATTTATCAAAAGTTAGGGACAAGAAAGCTTGGACGCTGGAGCCATGGTCTGGTTATTCGAGACACTTCCAGGGTGATCGTGCTTATTTGGATTGCAGTACTCATCATTTCGCTGTGCTGGCCAAAATTGTTGAACATACACCCATAGGGCGGGCATAATGTGGCTACTTAACGTTTCACGCACTTGGGGTAAGGTCAGTATTATGGCTTATATAAAATTATTCATAATGAAAATATAAAAATTGTTGGAGGGGATAAACAAGCGGCACACGAACAGCAGGCTGACTATTGCTGCACTTTCCCTATCAGCCTGCTGTTCACCTCCGACAGATGCGCAAGCCTCATTCGGTTAAATTACTATTTATATTTAATGATTTATAAATCACTGAAATGAGACATTAATAATGATAATGCGCCGCCGGTCGGAGGATGTTCTGAAGAATAGTATATTCAAGGTAAACTATTTTTCGATTTTGGATACCACATAGCACTTAATGGACTGACAACCCCGTACAACGTTTTAATCAAAATTCGACGAAGTAAGGTATTATTAACGAGAATCTATGGGTTTTATAAACATTGGTATTTGATTATTTATAAAATACTGTATAAAAACGTTCTGATGCCATTTGTAAACGATGTTTTTCGACGCATCATTAATTTTTTATTGTACTATGGCTGACCGATCCTTTTCACGATATTTTTTCATGTAATTTCTCAAATACTCATTGTATCCCTTTCGATTTTTTTGCCGCCAGGTTTTCATGTAGAGATTTTTACGTTTCTCGTGCCACTTTATATGATACCCCGGATTCGCCTTGCACCATTGTCTATAATATTCAGGATGGATGTTCCACCATTGCGCGATTTGTTCTTTCATTTTGTCGCCGTAGTTCTCTCGGTAGTCTTTCATGTATTTGCTACGATCGTTTTTCATTTGGTAAGTTACTCTTTTGCAGCTCCCTGCTTGAGTAATATGCTTAAAGAAAAGTTGAGTCAGTACCTGGTTGTGTTAAGGACCAGGGGGTGGTGGCGGAGGTGGTGTCGGCGGTGGCGGGGGAAGGATTGTATCATCACCGTATAATGGAGAATTAGAGTCCGTGAAAGCTGATACAGTCGTTGGTAACAAAATACTCATAACAAGCATTACCATGGAAAGAATTTGTAGTAATTTTTTCATATAACCTCCTTTATATACATTACAGCAAAAATCATGCCAAGATAACATGGAAAAAAGTATTGATATTCAAGGTGTTTTCTGCTGTTAAGATTATTGATATGAAAATTAACTGTAAAGAGTTTTACAGTATTATTTGCTTGGGCGTACTATGCCTGTTCCAGACTGCAATCCCATTAAAAGGAATATGTAAATGATTTTACACAAAAGAAAAAATTTTTACATTGATATTTTAGACGTGAGCTAAATCTTGTGATACTTTTTGTATTTATACAACGTTGGTCTTGTTATACCAAGTATTTTTGCTGCAAAGGAGATGTTCCCCTTGGCTAGTTTAATGGCATTGGCAATACTCTCTTTTGAGATTTTTTCTCGAGTAGTATTAAACGTAGAGGAAAATTCATGCTTTAATTTCAAATCATCAGGCAGTATATAAGGATTCTTTGCCAATATTACTGCTCTCTCAATTGTATTTTGCAGTTCTCTGACATTGCCTGGCCAGGCATAGGATAATATCGCTTTCAATGCCCCTTTATGAAAACCCCTGAATTCACGCTTTAATTCCAATGAATACTTCCTTAAAAAATGGTCAGCAAGAATGGGTATGTCGATAGTACGTTCTCTGAGCGGCGGCATATGTATATTCAGGACACTGAGCCGGTAGTATAAATCTTCTCTAAATAGCTTTTGTTGCAAGGTTTGTTCGATATTGCAATTCGTTGCACATATCATTCTGGTATCGATTGTTCGTTCTTTGGTTTCACCTAGGCGTCTGATTCTCTTTTCCTCGACTGCATCAAGGAGTTTCCCCTGTGTGGCGTAAGGCATATTAGCAATTTCATCAAGGAAAAGTGTACCACCCTGGGCTTCTTCAAACAGTCCGATCTTGTCACAAAAAGCACCGGTAAAAGCTCCCTTTTTGTATCCGAACAACTCGGATTCAATGAGTGTTTCAGGTAATCCAATGCAATTAACCTGTACAAACCTAAATAACTTTCTATTGCCTGATTTATGAATCAACCTTGCGACGACACCTTTGCCAGTACCGGTTTCACCGGTAATGAGGATGGTTGAGTCGTTTTGGGCGATGCGCTCAATCATTTCTCTGATTTCGATAATCGACTTGGATTCGCCAATCAGGTATTCATTTGCCCATTCAGCCATAATGCCTGTTTTCAAAATGCTGTGCTCGTCAGTTAGATTCTTAAAACTACACGATTTTTCAATCGTTGCAGCCATGAGTCTTGCCACGGTATTGACGAAACCCATGTTTTCCTGCGAAAAAAGGCCGGGAGTAAATCTGCTGTCCAGATATATCGCTCCTTTATATCTTGCAGATAAGACAAAGGGTACACAAAGAATCGAACGAATCTTATTGAGTATGACGCTTTTTACATTTCTATAATCAAAATCTTTCAACGCATCTGAGATCATTATTGTTTTACATGTTCCTCCTGATTCTTTTATTACACTTCTCGAAATTGTTTTAGCATCATTAATGGTTTGGTTGTCTATATTCTTACAGCCCAATAGTGATATTTTCGATTTTTCAATAATAAAAAGCGCCCCTCTTTCCGCACCGGTAGCATGAATTACGACATCGAGAAGTTTATTCACAAAAAATTCATCTCCCATATGATCAACGATAATATTACTGATTTCTGAAAAAACATCTAAATATTGCGTGTTATCCGGTTCGGGTTTGGAAGACGGTGATTTATTTTTTAACATCATTTCCTTTATTTTTTGAATTCTCATTTGTTCGGTCAGGGCTCCAATACTTTTACATAAATCCTCAATACCGGATAATTCATTAAAAAAACTGGCGTCATATTGTGTCCCGAGTTTTTTACATCTCGCCTCGGCTTCCATTCTTTTCAACATAAGCCAATCACAAATGCACCCGGTTTCTTTTAATGGGACCAGGTAAGGGTCAATGTCCATTTTGGGGATTTCGCCATTTATATATTCGCAGAGCTGGATGGTTGCCTTAAAAACAGCGTGCTCTCTGGAATCAAACGGTACAATTTTTATTCCTTCTCTTGCCACGTTCATGCAATCGCTGTAGTTCTGAGTATTATAATAAATTTCAGATGCTTTGAGATAGCAACCGATTTTTCCATATATTTCAATATCAGCACCCTTAAACCCGGTGCACAAACTTTTTACGAGCGATATCGCCTTTTCGTTCTCATTACGATAAGCAAGGATTAAGGCGTTTGCCATGTTGTATGGGAGATTAGGTGGGCCGTGGGCGTTTTCATTCAAAGTTCTTTCTGCATTTACATAATCCCCTTTCCTGCAGTATAATAATGCGAGATTCTGTGCACTCACAGAAAAATGTGAATCATAGGATATTGCTTCCAGGTTAGTTTGAATCGCCTTTTCAAATTCACCCTTAATCTCGTAGATATTGGCAATATTTGATAATACGCTTGCGATTATATTATTGTTGCCGATCTTTTTTGCATTCGCAAGAGCAGTACTAAAATAATGATTTGCATTATCATATTTAAGCTGGTTTTTACTAATGAGTGCGAGGTTGTTTAATATTACGACCATTGTTTGGATGTCAATCAGTGGAGAGATGAGATCCATGGCTTTTATATACGCCTTTTCAGACAATTCGTATTTGTTTTGCTGCTGGTACAATGAACCAAGAAGGTTGTAGCATTTGGCCGTAAAGGACGGGTTACTATTGCGCTTTGACATATCCAAAATTTGTTTGATTGTTTTAATACCGTTTTCATAATGATTGCGTTGCCAGTCTAACACCACGGTGAGATAGAGGGTTTCAGCATACAGTATGGAGTGAACTTTAACATCAGCAGCCATCAATGATTTAGTTAGCAGTTTTTGAGCTTCATCAAATTGCTGTAAGTGAATCAGGCTGTAACAAAGTCCGTTTTGAATTTTTGCGTATTGGATATTTTTTGGATCGGACGATTTCAATGATTCTTTGAAGAAATTTATGGATTCAGGATATTGTCCTTGCCTTTGATATAATGAGCCGATTTTGTAGTGTATCGTGGATCTTTCCTCTTCATTTTCAGAAACTGGTAATGCTTGTTTATAATCTTCGAGTGCCATGTTAATGGCGCCTGTTTGACTTTCAATATCACCGATTTTATTGAGTAATATTATCAATTCTTTGTTTAGACCCGGACTGATGCTTGCTGCCGCTTTTTTATAATATACCAGCGCTGATTCAAGATCTGATAATTTTTCCTTTTCTTCAGCGGCCATTCTTGCATACTTGTAGATTTTGTTTTGTTCGTTCAAAAGATCGGCAAGATCGGCAAGCAACGGAGCATATTTGGCATTACCTTGTGGCATTCGCTCGGTGACCGCAAACATTTTTCTACCTAATGATTGCTTTTTTAATTTACCTAAGTTCCCCAATACAATATTTTTGATTGCATTGGTGGATAAGGTGTAGAATATTTTTTCATCTTTTCTGATTTCTTTTACAAGTCCTTGTTTCAACAGGCTCATGATCCAATGGTGTGGATCCTGGTCAACCAGATTTGCTATTAAATTTTCTTCAAGTGGCTGACAACTAAGGGAAAGAAGTTGTACTATAGTCGTTGCGTATGAATCAAGTCTTTCTAGTTTAGAGTTCATTACATCACTTAATTTTCTGGGATATTTCAGCTTTGCATAATCATTATCCAGGTGCCATATGTTGTCTTTATAATATAGCTTTTTTGCCTCGTGGATATGTTTGATGATTTCTTCAATCAGTAAGGGATTACCGGAACTGACATAATTTATCCATTCGCAAAATTCTTTGTTATCCAGGCCAGTCAGAGTTTTGTTTATCAGAGCGGCGGTTTCGTCAAGGGAAAATGGTCTTAAATCGAATTTTTTGTCCCCTAGTTTATCCATTTCAAAATCAAATTGGCTGGTCGCCACAATAAATATGTTGGAGCGATCAATACTATATTTCAGGTAGCGAACGAAAGATCGATCGAATCCATCCAGTTCATGTAAATCGTCAATCATGATCGCGGTTGGATGCTTGCTGGTTTTTAAATTTTTTATGAATTTCCGGATTGCTTTTTCAAATACAAGGAACTTATTGTTATTTGCTCCATTGTCGGGTTTGTATTTAGCGCGCTCGGTAAAACTTGTGAAAAAGTGCATCCCGCTGCTGGGGTAATAATGTAATAACGGGATATTGGCTAACATGTACTGATATTTCAATTCATTGAGAATCCTTGTTTTACCAAAGCCTTTATCCCCCGTAACCAAATACATGCTGCCGGCCATTCCTGTGATACTATTTAATTTTCTTATCAAGCCATTTGTGTCGGTAAAAGGCAGTGGTGGTAATGAGACATTTGCCGGTTGTTTTTTCCTTCTCTTCTCTCGAGAGTAGGGAGAGAGTGTTTGAAATACCTCTCCAGCTGTCGGTCTAAATACCGGCTCGACGGCTACCAACCGTGATACAATTCTATTGATTGGTTCGGGTATATTTTCGTTGTCTTTAGCCGGCCGACCTGAATCGTGATGAACGACATTTTCAGTGCCGACGACAATACCATGCAGTATTTCATGCAAGATTACCCCTAATGAAAAAAGATCTGTACGTTCGTCGATATCCAGGCCTTTAATTATTTCGGGTGCAACATATCCTAACGTTCCCCGCGGCGAAATCCAATCGTTTTTAGAGGATGCAAAACCAAAATCGATCAACACCGCTCTTTTTTGTTTTGGTTCGTATAAGATATTATCAGGTTTAAGGTCCCCATGAAAATATCCACGGTCATGAAACTGAACGAGCGCATCGAGTATTTGGAGTGTAGCGTCCATAAAATCAAATGAAAAACCACTGAAGGCTTTGTTAAGTGGCTTTCCATCGATGTATTCAGTAATAAAATACGCACGTCCATCTTTTAAAATTCCGTAGTCGAATACGCTGGCAATATTTTTATGTTTAAATTGGGAAAGAATAGTAAACTCCCTCTTTATAAGGGTGTTTAGGTCGCTGTTAGGCGTTTTACTGATCTTCAAGATAAAGGACTTGTTATTTTTATTTACTCGGTATATTTGTGAATGATACGTTTCTCTCAGTATTTCAATAGTTTCATAGCCTTTTATATCAATTTTACTCATCTCCGATCCTCAAGTAATTATAGACAAGACAACATCTGTGTCAATAGGACAGCTGTTTGAAGAACGGACGACCAGGGTAACTGTTGTGCTGTTAAAAATAAAAAAAACTCAATTCACCAAAAGTTAACGAATTTAGTATAATATATAATAAATGATCAATGGGCAGGAGATTTGATGCTATGAACAGTATGGGAGGATTATAGTGTGAGTGTTAATATTCAGGGTAAACAGATGGAAGATGAGACAGTAATGATGCCGGTATATAAAAATGGCCGTGAATACTTGTTAGATGAGCTTTTGAAACTGAATATGTTGATCAGTCTGCGTTTGATACAATTTAGAAATGATTATAGAACCAAGCATAACGATCATGCCGGTCTTTGTATAACCGACGGTGAAATTAACGATGCAGTTGGGGCGATATCTTCAAATCAGGAGAGGGACCAATCTGAAACGACACAAAAGAGATATATACGATGGGACGAGATTGACGATTTGCGGTACAAAATTTCCGTAAGCGTTGAGCAGAGTATAAAAGAGCGAACTTTTCTGCCCTTTTTTCAGTTGTCTGACCTCTTATACTGAGACCCTTGGACTATGGCGAGTATTTTGAATCTGTTGATGGTAAGGCAATCCATGCTGGTATCTCTGTTTTACTGGATGGGGAAAAGATTAGACCAGCCAAAAAAGGTGAAATACTTATAGGTATTATATCGGCATCGCCTGGTGTCATAGGTAATTTACCTATGGAATGACCTAAAAAATATCTCAGTGATAATAGCCAAGGATAAATTGTGAAACCTGAATCTATGTTAAATAATTAGTATTGGAATAACAAAAGGAGGTTTTATGACAGAAAAAATTGCGGTAGACGAACAAACGGGAAAGGCATTCAAACTTTTCCCCGAATCGCAGCGAGATATTATTGCTGCTGTAATCAGCATGCTATATCTGATAGGCATGCTCGTGTTCTTGTGTTGGTTGCTTTTCGACTTCTGTGTTGGACAAATTTTCTTACTAAGACTAATTTTTCCGCAGAACCAGGGTGTTATCAGTTCCCCGTTCTTCAAGCTTGTCATGTATACGGTCATCGGCGGAGGTCTGGGTGGAATTATCAATGGTATGCGCAGCATCATCATCTGGCATTCTGAAAGGCAGGCGTTTGGTTGGCGCTTTGTATGGAAATATGTTTCGTTGCCTTTAGTTGGCATTGTTCTTGCCGCGATCGTATATGCTATCATTCGTGGCGGTATAGTAGCATTCGCAGGCGACTTCGGTTCCAATTCCAGCACAACTACACAGGCACTATCGGCATTTGCTATCGGTGCACTTGCAGGCTACGGCTCAAACAAGGTTTTTGTTTGGCTTGATGATCAAGTCAACAGACTTCTCAAAATTACGGAAACCGTTAAAGTACAAGTTCCCGATTTGACAGGAAAAACTAAAGAAGAAGCCGAAAGTATACTAAAAGAAATAAAACTGAATCTTGGAAAAATTGAACTCATACTGAGCGACAGTCCCGATGTATTGGGTAAAGTAATCGAACAAAATCCAACTGCTGATACGGCAGTTTCAAAGGACACGAACATAAACATTAAAATCGCGGTCAAGGAACTGGGAAAATCATCGAGTGAAAATGCGGATGGATGATCAACTGAAATAGAAACTACGAAAGCTGACGATTATGATTTCTTCTAGCAACTGTAAGGAGGCTTAGATGGTGCAAAAAAGCGGTTTCATATTGCTCGACAGGAACGAAATAAAAGATTGGCTAATGCGGGATAACGTCAACCGGGTCATCAAGGTGATCCAAAATCATCACACCTACCTACCGGACATGAGCCATTTTAAGATTAATAATCACTTCACCTTACTTACAGGTATGAAAAATTATCACATGAATAACAACGGCTGGGGCGATATTGCCCAGAATATTACCACATTTCCTGACGGCAAGATCGCCATATGCCGGGATCTTGATAAAGCACCTGCAGGGCTTAAGGGGCAGAATTCTTTCGGTATCTGCATTGAAAATCTCGGTAATTTCGATAAGGGCAAGGATGCTATGACCGATGCACAAAAAGATGCAATCGTCCACGTCAACGCAGTTCTGTGTTTAAAGTTTAATCTGACTCCCGATATAAATACTGTAATATACCATCACTGGTTCGACCTTAAAACAGGAAAACACACGGACGGCACAGGCGTTACCAAATCCTGCCCGGGGACGAATTTTTTTGGCGGCAATTCAGTTGACAGCGCAAAACGGAATTTCATTCCATTGATTACGGCGGAATTGCAGAAGCTAACGAAATCGAGTACGATACCGGTTTCAGGAGGTCAAAAAAAACTCAGTCGCGCCGTCGTTACAGCAACGAAACTGAATGTGCGTTCACGACCCGATAGGGGCAGTGAGAAAGTTGGAGAACTCAATTATGGTACGTTTGTAGACATCTACGAAAAAACAGTCGGATGGAGTAAAATCAGCACTGCTGATAAATGGGTATCCGAGGATTATTTGAGAGAAATCAAAACCGGTAAAGTTACTGCTAAAACGTCTTTGAATGTCAGAACCGGTCCAAGCCAGGGAGCAAGAGTTATTGAAAAACTCACGAAAGGTACCGAAGTAACGATCTACGATACTGACAATGGCTGGTATAAGATTGGTATGAATGATAAATGGGTAAGCGCTGATTATATAGAATTAGATAGCTGAACACGTAAAGCCGGTATAATTCTGTTAATAATAAAAAAAACATCTTCTTGCAGAATGCATGGATGTTATATAAACTATACGAGAGGTTATTAGAAGAATAGTTATGGAAAGCATCATATTACCCGTAGCAAGTGCGGCACACAGATTTGACAATTCGATTCCTATAATTGTTGACGACATAAAGAATTATGCCGACTTCGAAATGACGCGTTGCACATATTTCATTATTGAATCAGATATACCATCTCCGGGCTGGATACTCGGATTGGGCAGATTTAAATTCCCTTTTTATCTATTGGGACTTTCAGGTATCATTTCGATACCGTTGGGTGTAGAAAATAGGTTTAATACGTCTGAAACCATTCAGTCATTATTCGATGAAATCGAGTCAAATACTAACTTGTATGTTACGGTCAATGATATCTGGCTGCCGAACAGCCTTTTTAAGAGAAATTATCATAAACGAGGATGTGTTTATCGGATTACGACAGAGCTATTCATCAAAGCATACGAATACCGGTATAACCGGATTCATAAGGAACAGTTTATTGAAAACTGCCGGGAATTAAGGGGTAGATTTACTTACTCTGACGATGAAACCAGCTCTTTTACATCATGGGCACAGGGAATTGTCAAAAAGGCTAAAAACATATACCCGAAAAACAGGGAACTCGCCTTAAGATGGCAAGAAGAAAAGTCTAAAAAATCGGAAGATCCGAATAAACTGGATATGCGGTAATGAGCAGTCTGAGCGTCACGTTGATCGATGTGGGATGGGGGGATTCAATCCTGATTGAATCCATGGATAGCAATGATGTTACTCGCTATGCTATGGTGGATTCAAATGATACCATGTATTTTCGCTCGTCGTATATCTTTCTCGACAAATATTTCGAGAAAAAGAACGTAAAAATACCAGACGCCAAACCGGTTTTTGAATTTGTCTTGCTTTCCCACGCCCACTCGGACCATGGCCAGGGTTTAAAGGCAATAATGAAAGACTTCGGAACAAAAAATTTCTGGTATCCCAAATCACTAAACTGGAGCAGTCTCGCGACGCTTATTGATTACGCCAACCGCTCGACAAATGTGAAACACCACGAATCGCTGGATACAACCAAAGTTCTGCCGGATTTTGGTGATGTAAAGATGATCGTCTTGTGGCCTAGCGCAGATGCGATTGACACGAATGAAAACAATAACTCGGTAGTTATTAAATTAAAACTAGACAACAGTGTATTTATGCTTACCGGTGACGCCGAGGCTGGAGTGTGGGATAAAATTGCAAGTCAAATACCTATTGAAACTCAATTCTTTAAAGTTCCACATCACGGTTCTATCAATGGGACCTTTGATCAATTAAATAACACACCTTGGGCTAGCGCCTGCCCACCCGGCGTGGAATTGGGCATTAGCAGTCATGTGCGACCCTATAGCCATCCTGATCAGAAAGTTATTGACCTGTTTCAGACAAAACAGATGCACACGTACCGGACCGATCAGCACTATCACGTGACTTTCAGCACCGATGGATCTTCATCAAGTGTAAAGTATTCGCATATATAAATCACTCTAAGGGAGGTAAAATCTTTTGTTGCACGTAATTCATGCAGCGGAAATAATTGAAGGAGGTAAATAATGTTTATAAAATCCGGCCGTTTGAAAATAATGCTGCCGATACTCGCTATAGTTATAGCTCATTGCACAATCGGCGTCAGGTTTGTAGGGCAATATGATGAAATATTGGACAATTCAACCACTGAACTGCAGCAATATACAAATTCTTATTTGTCAGGTCTAAAGCGCAATGTGGATAGTCCGGAAGGAAGTTATGAAAATAACAAAAACTTCTATGCTGATGTTGCGGGTATGGTGGGAATCTTAATTACCCGGAGTGAAATTTCTGAGGAGGGCACGAAAAAATCTACCCTTACGGACATGTTCAATGATCTCCAGTTATTATATGGCGATCTTGAGAATTCGCACAAACGGGATTTATCGCTAAAAATTATCGGCAGCATGCAGGGAGCATTTGACCGGTCATTCGGGGCGATTACAAGATATCTGCTTTGTTTGAAGTGGCATCGCAAAACATCATAATGTGTTTTGATTTGGATTTAAAAAGGAGGTTTCCATTATGTTTGAAACAGAGATAACAGATCTTATTGAGAAGATGTTAAAAGAAATAAAAACACTGCTGGGCGTTAAATGGAATGAGGTGAAAATCTATGCGGAAAGTGAAACAAAGAAGTTCGGTCAAGATATTGCGGATATAGCCGCCTGGAAAGCGCAGGGAAAGATCGATGAGGAGCAGGCGCAAGTACTGATAAGAATGCACCAGCGTTCGATGAAAATGGTCTTTACGGCATGCGAGGGAATAAGTCTGGTTCTTGCCGAACACGCCATCAATTCCGCGATCGCTGCGGTCAGGGAGACCGTAAACCGTCTTATCGGCTGGAATATATTATAGACAGCAATGTAGTATTTCCATGGCAGGTCAATTCATTTTTTATATACTTTTTGCCAACCGAGATCTTTCATCACCATCACCGCTTCGTTGTTGATACGGATTTTCTCGCTGCTTTTCAGTTTCAGCCACAGTACCTTGCCGTTTTTGGATAAAATTTCGCCGCAATAGACCTTTCCATCAACCAGTGTAACTTCGTACAAGTGACATTTCTTCATGCCCGCTCCTAATACAAATAAGCTTACCAGCAAGTCTTGTTATTAGTAAACTATCTCTGCAATATTTTACTTATTAATTTGTAGTTGACAATAGGATAATGTAGATTTTATTCAATAAAGATAATATAACCTACCACTGGCTATGACATAATTAAGTCGCGATGTATCTAGAATCCCAAACCATACATTACTACATACCAAACAACTTGTTTGTAGAAATCATGCCGTGTGCCGTTGACAACGAAGCCGGCGTTCAAGTAGCCGCAATCGGCGTAGAGCCCAAGCGACGGGCAATGTTCCAGATCATCAAAAGCGATATCCCACGTGGAGGCGGCTTTTGCAATATTAAGAGCGCCGAGCAGATGAATGTTGAATTTAATGTCAAGTAACTTTATCTCAAGTAGTGGAAGACGTGCCGAAATACCGATTTTCCACATAATCGGCTCAATGAACTCATCGCGGTTGAAACCGGGTAAATCCTCGTAATCCAGACGCCGCAGCTGATAGGTCCCCGGCGGAGTGAATCCGCCCATGCTGAACCGTTCCTGTTCCGGCGTGTTGTTCCGGAACCAGCTGCCGCAGACATTCAGGGTCATTATGCTGGTAATAATATCCTGGATTCTGGGTTTCCAAAACGGCCATAATACTTTTATCTTCACTCTTTCCCACCATTGTCGGTCAAGGTAACCCATTTTCATGGCCAAACTTGCCTTAAGGCCGTTCTGTGGAAAGACGATGCGGTCCAGGTTGTCCCAGTGCACGTGCGCCGTGCCCATGACCTGGAATCTCTGCCACTCGACCGGTTCGTCATTCATATGCGTGTTCGACACCGTACCCTCGAAACCTGGGATCATGGCGATTTTATTGGCAATGTAAAACGGCAGGTCAAACATGCCGCTGAACCTATCTATATGCTGGTCATATTCGGTGCTGCCTGGATTCGACGGGTATGTCAGTCTCTTCCAGTATCCGACCATTTCCGGTGTCAACGATTTTGCATCGCAATCCTGAAGTCCTAATTCCGATTTAGTGCTTAGAGGTAGTTCCCGGGCATTCTTTAACGTAAAATTATGGGCATAGCTCAGATAGGGCGACCAGCAGAACCACTGCCTCGCCCTGATTTCAGCAAAAAAATTGATCCCTTCATTCCTTTCAAAAGTCAATGAAGGAAATTCGATCGTATGGGACGATTTTTTGGTCGATCTAACCAACAACATGTCTTTTTCTGCCCCTTCAACAGATATTGTTTTGAGATCGTATACTTCGTGAATGGATTTCAAGTCACCGATAACCGCTGCAGCACCGGGAGGTTTTCTGAAAGCACTTTCCAAGTGTCTTTTGTCCAGGCCTAGATCATTGACGCTTTTTAGTTGAAATCCTTTATTGCCGTATATGAAAAGCGTGTCCGAATCATAATTACTACATGCTTCCACGAATCTTACACTATCGATACGTGGTTTGACGAAACCGCTGTCAATCAGTGCGAATTCGACGATTCTTTTCACTTCTTCAAAATTCAGCGCTCTTTTGCTTTGCACAAAATTTGTATCTACGATATTTTTAATATAGTTCTCGATCACGGAATCTTCTAGATGTAAGTTCGTTACATCAATTGCTATCCGGTCGCTGCTGATGCGCTTCTTTTTCAAAAGAAACGTCAGGTCCCAGAAATCTGATGCAAGATTCTCAATCCGCGCCGAGACCTGTTCATAGTTTCCCAAACCGTAAACTCTCCTCATGGCATCGCAGACATCTATTTTGTCAATATGGCTTCCCGGGCTTATCCGCAAGGTTTTACAGACTATATCTTTCTCACGGGTCTCATCTAAAAGCATAGAGTTGCCAGTATCGTCTATTTGTTTTATTTGCATGATGCCAAGCGTATGAATTCTGTAGGGCCATTGATCACCGGTATACCCTGGCAGCGACTTTTCTCTTGCCGCAATATCGTATTTTATTTTATCAATAGTGGTGCAAGCTGCCTCGTAACCCTTAGAAATCATGCCTTCCAGATTATCCAACGAAAAATCGAATTTTCCTTTAACGTCGATTTCGATGCCTGTATTAGCCCGTGCTAAACTGTTTAGCACGTGAACATTGCGCGCCCAGTCGGCGGTTTTAAATTTTGCACCTATGCCCAAAACTCCAGCCGAACCGATGGGGTCTTTTTTCCCGGTGATCTTAAAAGCATACACGGCGATTATGTAATCAACCGTATCGCCGGCAATTGTGATGGTATTATCCGGCACCCGCATCGTATCAAAGTGTGCAAATGCATCCACCGGTAAGTCGTCCAGCACGCCGCCGTCCACATATTGCATGCCGTGGATATCCATCGGTTCAAATACTATTGGCAGGGAGCCGCTTGCCCGGCAGGTAGTTGCGATAGTACCCTTTCGTATTAATTCTGTTTTTTGCGTGTTCATGTTGACAACGATCGCTCCAAATGGAATAGGCAGGCTGTCAAAATCAAACCCAGCCCAATAATCGTACATTAATGTATACCTGCTGATTTCGTGGATGAATCCCTGGGCTTTTCTGAGTCCTGCTCCTGCATCGTAAGCGAGATCATGAAGAAAGAACGGTTTAAACGACAATCGTAAGCTCACGTCGAGTCCTGGTTCGCGTGGTTTTTCGCGCAGACGTTCACATATAGGTGAAGCTTGCCGTAGCTGCCGATCCGAAAAAACATTATCCCAGTTGATTTCTTTTTTTACCAGGGTTTCAAGACTGTCGGCTGAATACCCGCATGCATAAAGACCGCCAACGATCGCACCCATACTCGTCCCGGCAATGACATCGATGGGGATATTATTCCTTTCAAAAGTTTTTAGCACACCGATATGGGCAATCCCACAGTCACCGCCTCCGGACAACGCCAGACCAACCTTTACATTTCTCTGTAATCCTTTCACAGTATCGATGCCATTTGTTGTCGCGCTGGATTCTACTGCCCAGCAATTTGGAGTACATAATTGACGCTCCCATAAATCTTTTTCCGAACATGATGCCTTATTGAAATTGAGTCGGAGGTATAATATAGAATCACCTGTTTCGGCATACAACAGAATCAATGCGAATATGACTGGGGACATATTATTATGACATCTATTTCTCTTCTTTGCTCTTCCGTTTGATGTCCTGACCATGGGCGCGTTTGTATGTCTGAATATCCTTGAATCGGCCCTTTTTATCACGCACTGCATACAGTTTTTTCCCAGATATACTCCGATGCGTAGTCCTTCTTGCTTTTGTCATTTCATTACCTCCTGATTGTGTATAGAATAACAATCGGTCGCTCTTATGCAATAAGATGTTTTTTTTATTATTAACTGATCAATTATTTTTTTCTCTGGCTTTGTTAACAGCAAAGCTTAACTAAATATAGATCGAACTATTAAAAAGTACTTTACAACACTGCAACATACGGTAGAATATTGACATTATTTAATATACTCTTATATTCATAACAGTTGACCTGTTGAAACTCGCCTCCCTCATTATCACTACAAATAATATTTGAAAATAAATATACCCTGACTCCCTAAAAGCGCTTTTCTAAATAGAATTCCTGTATTTTATAGTCAATCACGATAACTGGGAACATCTAATTCTGTGTGAAAAGGCATGATTTTTCAACAGGTTTGGCCACATGTGACATCATATTTGTTCTAAATTCATCAATATTTTTTGTTAATTAAAAAAAAAACTGGGTGTTGAACAAATTTATTTAACCAGTATAGTATCATACATTGTATAGATTGAAGGAATTTATCTATGTTTGAATTTTTATTTTATCGTGATTTTTAAGGAGGTAAGAATATATGATGAAATCTCCTTTGCGTTTGATCTTCAGACCAGAGATGGTCAAACGCTACATACAGGAAAGGGAGCAAACAATACTACCTCGCCATCTCGCACCACCATTTTTCGCTATGGCATGGGTGCTATTAGGAATAATGTTAGTAGTTTTGCTTTTTGCATGTTGGACCAAAATACCGATTTTTACTTCTGCAACTGCCATTGTTCAATCTAGTCCATCAGATTCGTTACAAACCGAACCATTCTTAATGATTCTGTTACCCGTTTCATACCGCACAGATATTCACCAAGGCCAGCAGGTGTATTATACGATTCCAGGTTCAACAGAACTAAGTAAATGCATTATAACCATGACAGACTCAACGATTCTCAATCCCAAGAAAGCAGATGCTCTATTTGGGAAATACCATCAGGCTGGAATACGCATCAATGAACCTGTTTCTATCGCTTACGCGACAATTAAACGGCCCTCAGGAAATACGGTTGATGATCAAGCAGGCTCAATCTTATCGGTTAAAATAATCACCGGGCATCAAAGGTTAATATCACTGATTCCCTTTCTTGGGAAATTTTTCAAGACTGATAAATACATTCACATTATGGATAAATAGTGATGCTTGCGCGTTTGTGGCTAAACCTATATAAAAGAACAATAAAAAGCATTCGTATATGGTGGCAAGTTCTACGCAGACGTGATGTACCCGTGGTTCTCCAGATGAACGCACTGGATTGTGGCGCGGCGTGCCTGACTATGGTTTTCAAATATTATGGTCTGGATATCGACCTTTTCGAATGCAGCCGGCATTGCGGGCCTGGTCGTGATGGATTAACCGCTCTTGCAATAGCAAAGACTGCCCGAGAATTCGGTTTACGGGTCAAAGCCTTCACGGTCGAACCGAAAGACATTCGCTATGTCCAATTACCAGCAATTATCCATTGGAAATTCAATCACTATATGGTTGTCGAGTACTGGAGCTCAAAAGCAGTTCATGTCATTGATCCCGCTTATGGTCGGAGAAAACTCAAACCGGACGTCTTCAACCAGGGCTTTACCGGCGTCATCCTACAACTCGAACCAGGGGTTGGTTTCAAGCAGAAACATTACTCATCAAGATCCTCATTGTTTTCCTATCTTGGACCCATACTCCGACTCCCGTCGTTGTCAACAACATTGTTTCAAATTATCGCTGTCTCCTTTATGTTGCTTCTCTTTGGCTTGGCTTTGCCCCTGTTTACAAAAGTTTTGATTGACCATATCTTTGCGTATGAAATGCATAGCTTGATGCCTGCCATGGGTCTCGGGCTTGTCTTTATCGTACTGATCTACATGGTGATGAGCTATTTGCGCGGTTCGTTGCTTGTGTATTTACAGGGCCGGCTTGATCCGCAGATAATGTTCAATTTCTTTGAACACATGCTGAGCCTGCCCTTGAAATTCTTTCAGCAGCGGAGCACCGGCGACATACTGATGCGATTGAGCAGCAACGTCTTTATACGCCAGATCCTGACCAATCAAGTTATTTCCACCATGCTTGATGTGACTTTGCTGCTGGGATATTTTACAATACTTGTTCTCAAAGCGCCCACGTTTGCCTTTGTCACATCAGCCATCGGCCTTGTACAGGTAGCTATTCTTCTAATATCGAGCCGTTGGCTGCGGCAAATCACGGAACAGGAACTCATGGCAGGCGCTGATTCCCAGAGCTACATTGTCGAAGCCCTGCGGGGAATTTCTACTCTGAAGGCATCGGGCGCCGAGGACCATGCGTTCAATCACTGGTCCAATCTTTTCAGCCGGAATCTGAACCTGACCCTGCGCAAGAACCATGCCCTGGCCATTATTGATTCCATACTAACGACCCTGCGAACCTTCGCTCCCATGGCATTACTGTGGTTTGGAGGGTTGAAGGTTCTGTCACATGCCATGAGCCTCGGCGCTGTGCTCGCCTACAATTCAATCGCCATTGCTTTTTTGATTCCACTGAGTTCCCTGGTGTCTAATTTCCAACAGTTGCAATTGATCATAGCCCATATCAAGCGCATTCGCGACGTGGTAGAATGCCCCCCCGAGCAGACGGTTGATCCTAAGCGCAAGAAGCCCAAACTTACCGGTGCGATTCAGCTCAAAGGAGTCAGTTTCCGCTATGACAAGAATAGTCCCCTCGTTTTAAAGAACTTATCATTTTCTATCCCAGCTGGCACAAAAGTAGCGATTGTCGGGCCAACAGGATCCGGGAAGACCACTCTCGCCCTTCTGTTATTGGGGTTGCATATACCCACCTCAGGCGAGATTCTTTTTGACGAGCATTCCTTAAAGGAACTTGACCTGCGATACCTTCGGGGTCATTTCGGTGCGGTCTTACAGGAATCTTTTCTTTTCAATGGATCGATAAAACAGAACATTTCCTTATGCTCAGCTGATGCATCCTTGTCAGAAGTGATCGAAGCAGCGAAGATAGCAGCCATTCATGATGAAATCATGCAAATGCCGATGGGATTCGAAACGCTAGTTTTGGAAAGCGGGCAGGGATTATCTGGCGGTCAACGGCAGCGGCTGTCAATTGCCCGCGCGGTCGTGAGGAAACCACGCATTTTATTGCTAGATGAAGCAACGAGCCATATTGACATGTATACGGAAAAGAAGATCGATGCGAATTTAAATGCCATGTATTGCACCCGAATCGTGATCGCACACCGGCTAAGCACAATTCGCGATGCTGATATGATAATAGTCATCAGAAATGGTGAAATAATCGAACACGGCACACATGAACAGCTCTTCATGCAAGATGGTTTCTATAGGGATATTGCAAAAAGTCAGGATATTCATGTTGATAACGGAAAAAACTCACGATTGGTATATGTCAACCATCAGCATTGAATATCCATCAAAATTTTACCCGCTTGGAATTAAAACAACAGCGCTGACAAGCGAGTAAAAAGAAAGGAGGTGATTAACATGTCAGTCAACGACATAATCAGAGCATGGAAAGATCCTGTCTACCGGAAAAGCTTAAGCAAAAAGCGACGAGCGTTACTTCCTGATAATCCCATAGGTCTTATAGAACTTACTGATGAAAACTTGGACGCTATCTCCGGTGGGACAGCAACAGCATGCACACATTGCACGACATGCACCAGCCTTCTTACTGGTCCATGCGCCGAGATGTGCTGCGTTAAGTAATAACCATCAGTGATAAGGATCTAGCTGGGCAGTGCTTTTCCTGCCCAGCTAGTCATCATTCATCTTATGATTATGTATTGTATTAGAAAGGAAAAATGAATGAAAAATAAAATTCTAAGAAGCAGTGAATGGTATAATGCTTTGACTTTAAAGGAACGTATTACTTCGTTAAGCTTAGCAAAAACCAATAAATCTTATAACAATGTACGATTAAAAAAAGCCAAACAATATCTCAACGAATGGCGGTCACAGCCTCCCTTTGACAAAAATCCTCAATATTTTTTACAGCAACTCGGAGCAGTTGGTTTAAATGAAAATGAACTGCTTACAATATTAGCAGAATCTGCTGAAGCATTACAGCAACGAACCGTTTTACCAGAATGGTTGAAAAATCTTGATGAAGCCTTCTCTCAATATCATTCGTTTAAATTATTCAACAAGAATAAGCAGCAATTGAAAAATAACAAACTAATAGACTTATTATTAGCTTTGACGCCTTTAATAATACAAGCTTTTTCACATTTAACTATAGGAGTACAAGAATTAACTAATAAGTATAGAAATTTACCGTTTTGTCCAAACACGATTAATGAGATTCTGTTCGCCAACTTGCCAAGTAGATTAGAAATGATTCTTTGTCGCACAATAATTCTGGAACTTAATGTAGCACGACTACAAAATAAATTAAAGGGCAGAACACCTATAACCAAATATAAAAACTTTTTACGATATTTTCGTAAAACAAATGTATTGCTTAATTTTCTAAGAGAGTATCCAGTACTTGCGCGGCAAATAAATCTACAACTCAATAATTGGATTCACTATTGTTTAGAATTTCTAAACAATCTCTGTCAAGATTGGTCTGCTATAATCACAAAATTAAATAATGGAAAAAATCCAGGACATCTAATTCAAGTATCAGGAAATATTGGGGATTCTCATCGTATGGGAAGAGCGGTAATAATTGCAAAGTTCTCTTCAGGTTTCCAAATTGTTTACAAACCGAAACCACTAATGATTGAGGAGCATTTTCAGGAACTTTTATCATGGCTAAACAATAAAGGAATAAATCCTCCCTTTCGTACTATGAAGATACTCAGTCGCAAGTCATATGGCTGGGAAGAATACATAAACGTTTCTGATTGCATGTCTATTGTGGAAATCCGCCGATTTTATAGGCGTATTGGGGGATATTTGGCGCTGTTGTATATATTGGAAGCCACCGATTTTCATTTCGAGAATGTAATCGCAGCAGGTGAAAATCCAATGCTTATTGATCTTGAATCCTTGTTTCATCCGCATTCCGATCAGCTTTATACAACTCAAAATATATATAGAGCAATACGGGTTATGGAACATTCAGTATTAAGGATCGGTATACTACCGCAGCGTCAATGGATAAGTCATAACAATGCTGGCATTGATATTAGTGGTTCAAGCATAGTAAAGGGTCAACTTTGGCCAGATCGCATACATTTTGTTGAAAAAGCCCAAACAGATGAAATCCACTTGAGTAGAAAATATTATGAAATGCCTGGAGGTAAAAATAATCCAAAAATTAAAGGAAGAGAAGTAAATATTATTGACTATTCTGAATATATAATTGATGGGTTTACTGATTCATACCGATTGCTTAAAAAAAATAGAACTGAACTTTTATCAAAAGAAAGGCCTTTAGCAAATTTTTTCAAAGATGAAATACGGATAATTTTTAGGCCAAGCAGAATATATGGTTTACTTCTTTATGAAAGTTTTCATCCGGATTTATTACACAACGCTCTTGATCGTGAACGTTTTTTTAATAAACTTTGGATTGGTGTCAATAGAATTCCACATCTTTCAAAATTAATACCTTTCGAAATAGAAGATTTACAAAATAATGACATTCCCATGTTTACGACGCATGTCAATTCACGAAATGTTTGGAGTAGTTCAGGTAAAAAAATTAATGGACTTATTAACAAATCAGGACATGATATTGTAAAAGAGCGCATTAAACAACTGGATGATAAAAAGCTACTTCAGCAACAATGGTTTATTCGATCATCACTTTCTACCGTTTTTGCACATTCCATCCAAACGAAATCCACACATTACAAAGTTACAATTAATAAAAAATTTTACGATAAACAGGAACTCCAAAAGAGATTAGTGCACACAGCAAAATTGATTGGTGTAAAGCTGGAATCTCTTGCTTTTAAAGATAAAACAAGCGCATCGTGGATAGGAGTTACTCTCGGGAATGAGAACAATTATATTCTTGCTCCATTATCATACGATCTATATGGAGGTTTGCCAGGAATTATCTTATTTCTTGCATATCTTGGTAAAATTACAAATAGTGAGCATTTTACATCGCTCGCTAGACTAACGCTAAATACTTTATTGGAATTTGTGGAAAATAACAAATCTGACATTACAATGATTGGAGCCTTTTCAGGTTTAGGGGGACTAATATATACATTGACTCACCTGGGAATACTATGGAATAGTCCATCAATTCTAAATATAGCAAACAAATATGTGAATTATTTATCAGACGATTATATTAAAGGTGATAATCACTTCGATATTTTGGCTGGATCTGCCGGATGCATATGTTCTCTTACAACTTTGTATCAATACAGTGCTAATAAACTAGTTGTCGCAAAAGCCATAAAATGTGGTGAAAGATTGTTACAGTCTGCACAAAACATGGAAAAGGGAATTGGTTGGATAAATCCTACCCTAAGTGAAAAGCCATTAACAGGACTTTCACATGGTAACGCAGGCATTGCAATGGCGTTATTTAGACTCGCTACAATATTGCAAAGTAAGAAATATAAAAATGCAGCACTTAAAGCAATCGCTTACGAACGTGACCATTATCTGCCAAATAAGAAAAATTGGGAAGATTTACGGAATTCTGTATCTAGTATGAAGTCTAATGAAATTTCTAATACTCAAAGAGTTTCTAACGCATGGTGTAATGGTGCCCCTGGAATCGGATTAGCCAGATTGGATTGTTTGCATTATCTCAACAGCCATATTTTTATTGACGAAATCAACATCGCGATTAAAGCAACGATAGCAAATGGATTCGGCTATAATCATTCCTTATGCCATGGGGATATTGGTAATCTTGAATTACTTATACAAGCCAGTGAGGTTTTTGAAAACGAATCTTTGCGAAATTATGTAAATCGTGTTGCGTTGGCGATTCTTAATGACATTAATGATAATGGTTTCCGATGTGGAATTCTTCAATATGTTGAAACACCCGGCTTAATGATTGGTCTTGCTGGCATCGGATATGGACTACTTCGAATTGCAGCCCCTAAAATTATACCATCTGTTTTAACACTAGCGGGACCAAAACATGATTATGACCAAAGATCACCAAACAAATATTATTAGTTCTGTAATTATCATCAGAAATTGAAGTCAAAAAAACAACCAACTAAACCGTTAATTAGATTATCTTACGATGTTTGCCAACCACAATATTTTACAGGTAGACTAAATGAAAAGAAAATACTTATTACAACATTTTCAAATATGAAAAACCATGGTAAAACCATTGTAATATATGGAATTTACGGTTCAGGAAAGACATCACTCTTAAACTGGATGCGTCATAATATAGTTAACAAATATATATATAACTCAACCCTAATAATCGATAATGCATTTTCAAAATTATATTATGATTCATTTAGTACTTTGATAGATTTTTTTGGGAATCTAAAAAATGCATGGGAATCTCTCAACGATAATAAGGTCATAAAAAATACTCTTGAGAATTACTTCAATCACGTATTTCGTATATTGAAACAATTGTCCCCGAACGATTATTTAATCCCGACAGGTATTGATTATGATTTTGCTAGAGCAGATAAAACTATTTCGATATATAATCAACCATTTTTCCATTTATTAAAATGCTTTCATGAAATATTACATATCATGAGTCTTTTATTGTGTGAAAGTGATCGCAATCTCGTTATTTTTTTTGATAACGTACAGTGGGCAAACCAGATGGCGTCCGATATACTTCAGCGAGTAATTTGTAGACCACCACCCAGAATTGGATTTTTATTGGCATACGATACAAAAAATAATCAAGCCTTAAAATGGCCGTTTTTACAACAGAAAACATCAGAGAATTATTGCACAAAGTTACGCCTCCAGCATTTAACCGCCAATGATATTGAGAAATTAATTCTATGTCGATTATCTCTTGTATTACATCAAAAAATTTGTATGTTTCTAGCAATCCATATAGGTTATCCAATTCAAGTAATAACAGTTTTCAATATTTTAAATCTTGAAAATTTAACACCAACTTATAATAATATCATCAAAGCAGCAGGAAGAATTAAAAATACAAGAGGTTTTTTATACCCATATTTTAATGACTTAACAAGAAAAATTATAGACGCCGCACTTGTGTTAAAACATCCTTTGAGTATTACACAAATTTCTTATTTAATTAAAGCAACAAAGCGGCAAAAAAATGTGTTAAAAAAAGTAATCGAAAAAAGTGGTGTTTTTAAATCTTTTAAAAATGAATTTTATGATATTGTACATCCACTCTTGTACATTTATTGCGATCACCACATACCTTATAAAATATATAAAAATTTTAACCTCCGATCTGCCACTTTTTTACAATTTTCAAATAACTTTCCGTTTTCTAAAATAATAAGGGATACTTTACTAGCAAATTATTTATATAGGATAAAAAGCTATAAAAAAGCACTAGAATATAAATATAAACTTTGCAGGCATTACAAAGCACTGCATGAGTATGAATATGCTATGCATCTTATCTATCAAGCTCGAGTTTGTGCACGAATAACGAAAAATAAAAATGTTGAAGCATCTTGTCTACTTCAAATTGGAGATATATTATTTCATACGGGCAAGTTGCATGAAGCGATTGAAGCTTATAGCCAAAATATCAAAATTGAACGTGAGATGAAGAACCACCAAGGTATTGCGATCGCATTTTTTAAAATGGGTCTTGTATTCGAATATATGAACCGTTTGGATACATCCATATTATATTATAATAAATCCAAAAAAATTGAACGCAAATTTAATAATCTTTATGCCTTAAATAGTATTTTTCACCGTCTGGGTGTAGCTTATCAACTAATGAATAATTTTTCTATTGCACTCAAATACTACGTCTCGTCCCTTAATATTGCCAAACAACTCGACGATTTCCATTGTGTCGCTTTAAGCTATCATCAAATTGGGCGTATCTACCACCTCAGAAACAACTTTAATATAGCTATGGATTATTACTGTCGCAGCATTGCCATTAATAATAAAATCAAAAATCCATATGGAAAAGCACTTACATTATATCAGATTAGTTTGATCTTTCAAAAAAATCAATGTTTTGACAAGGCAATAATTTGTCTTAAAAATTGTCTAACAACTGTCCGGTTGGCGGGACTTTATAATATTGAAACTCATTTTTTATATCAAATTGGTTCTAATTATCAACTGATGCACAATTTTAACAAAAGTTTGTTCTATTTAAAAAAAAGCCAAAAAATATCGGAAATGATTGGAATCCATGATATTAAGGTCCGTATATTGTACCAAATTGGCAAAACATATCATTTGATGAAAAACTATGATTTAGCTCTATGTTACTACAATTATAGCAATGAAATTGCTCGACATTACCACGATACATCCATGTTGCACTTGACTAATGATGCGATTACTAGTTTAAAACAAAAGATGTAATCCAAAGGGAATAATGTCATCGTTCATCTTTAAAGTCTCAAGTTTTTTCCTCAAGATTGTTTTCATTAAATGGAGTCTTCTTGACAATCAATACAAATACAGTATAATCTCAAAAGAAGGATAATGATCGACATTCTTATCTTTATTCTTTTTGCCGGGACCACGGGTAAGATCCAGGGAACAGTGAACGATGCTGATAACGGCGCTCCGATCACAGGCGCGAACGTGATCATCACCGGTACGGGTATTGGCACGGCCACAGATGACAACGGCTATTTCGCGATATTAAATCTCCCACCTGGTTCGTATGATGTTGAAGTATCCTGCATCGGATATGAAACGCAAAAAATAAAAAAGGTTTTAGTGCAAATCGATAAAAGCGCGCGTCTTGGGATAAGTCTCCAGCTGGCGCTGATCGAGATGCCGCCGGTGAGCGTGATATATAAACAAAAAGCTGTGGAAAAGGACTGGACCAGCACAACTTATATCATCCGTAAAGAAGAAATCCGCACACTGCCAATCGATTATACAACCGGACTAATTCAGTTCCAACCATCGGTCACCCGTATGGACACTACTTTACACGTACGGGGTGGTCGTCCCACTGAAGTAGCCTACCTTATCGACAACGTCTCGATCATTGATCCCTTAACCGGCGAACCAGTAATCAACCTATCCAAAAGCGTCGTCGACGAGATCATCTTTCTACCCGGCAGCTTTGACGCCGAGTATGGTCGGGCTATGTCTGGAGTCGTCAATGTTATAACACAGAATCCTTCGGGTAAAATCCGTACCGAGGCGTCGGGCAAGAGCGAGCGGATTATGCCAATGTATTATGATTTTGGATACAACAACGTACAAGCAACGATGCACTTACCGGAATTTTTTAAATCGAAGACGCTCGTTTCGTTGGATATAATGCATACGGACGATCAGAATCCCCGGCTGGTCCTATTACCTCACAAACAGCGTGACGATTATGCATTGTACGGCAAGTGGCTGATGGCGCCTTCCGGTAAACTGCGTATAAGCTTGAGCGGCGCGCAATCTCACTCGCAATTTGATCGCTACGACGGTTTTAAGTGGCTCTTCCACCTTGATCGCTACCGGTCGGACTTGAAAAAAGGGAATTTACAAACTTTCAACCTGAATTTTTTACCTGATTCAAGAAAGCTCCTAAACCTGACCCTGAGTCGCTTGTATTCCAGGTTTATTTATGGTGTAAGAATATACAAGGATTATGGCATATTCGACGACTTTGCATTCAAAGACAACCATAATTTGGAATTTTCCTTCGCTTCTGGCAGCCTGAATAATCCTTTTGGAACCACGAAAGTATACAAGCCATATGATTGCGATTATCCTGAATATCGCGAGCGTACGTCACAGGTTTTAAAAGCCAATGTCGGCACTATTTTAAATCTTCACGAATATCATGAAATCAAAGGCGGATTTGAATATACCTACAATATCCTGGACAATTTTACATATTGGGTGAGTAATGACACAATCAATCCGATTGTGGATGAATGGAACTATAAGCCTGATGAATTTGCCGCCTATCTGCAGGATAATATTGATTACAAGGGATTGTATGCCAAGGTTGGCTGCCGCTGGGACTATTTCAACAGCAAGTTACCGAATGTTGATCCGAAGTCAATGATTTCACCACGCCTTGGATTTTCCTTTCTTGTTACCGAAAAGTTCCTGTTTCGTACAAATGTCGGACGATATACCCAACCGCCTTTATACGACTATATGTACAGTTATTATTTACGGCTGCCTTACCCAGAGTGGGTATGGTATCTGATCCGGAACTCACCGATCGGCAACCCTAATTTAGGTTCCGAAAAAACGATAAACTATGAGGTTGGCTGTCAGGGGACAATCCGGAAAAATATGAATATCACATGCAATGCGTTTTATAAAGATATTCAGGATCTGACCGGCACAAGAATAATCGTTTATGAAGCTCACACCTATTCATCTTATTTCAATGTTGAATATAGCAATGTCAAAGGAATCGAAACGATCCTGGATTATTCGAACTCCCTGTTTACCGGTAAGGCTTCATATACGCTTTCATGGGCAAAAGGCACGAGTTCATATGCACGGGAAATACATGATGATTATTGGCGTGATACCACATATGTTCCTTCAGCCGATGCATACGATCTTGACTTTGATCAACGGCATAGGATATTAGCACAGGGTACGTTCAACCTTCCCTTAGCCGCCAAACTGCATGTGTTTGGTTATATCGGTTATGGCTTTCCTTACGCTTCACCAGGCACCGAAGGGAAGATAACTAATGCCCCACGCTCAGCACTGCAAAAGCAGATTGACTGTATCATAGTTGCTCCGATTAAGCGCGGCAGTTTCACAGTGAAGGTATTGGCTGAGATCGTGAATCTCCTTGATATCCGTTATGAATACGCCCCATACTCTCCAATCATACAACCTGGGGCGGTTTCAAATTATAATTACTTTATGACATTGGATTCTCCCTATTATCATCCGGCGATTGACTTCAATCACGACGGCATTATCACACCGTATGAAGAATATTGTGCAAATCGTGAAATGTGCAGATATGTTAATACACAGTATTGGGCCTTTCTAAATTCCGCCCCGCGCCGTGCACGGATTGGCATCAGCATTAATTTCTAACTTTGCGGTTGAAGTCTTGGCACCAGCTTGAATGTCCTGAATTGAAACATATACGGTCCTAAATTAAAAGACATAGATCGCCAGCCGACATTCGATAAAACAGTCCCACTGAATCGTCCGACAATGTATTATAGTTGCGAGTGTTTTGTTGCACTGTGTTTCTGGCAAATTGCGATTAGTTATTCAAAAAAGATGGTCAAACTAGCCGGATAGTTGATACAAAAACTAAATAGAGAGGTTGGCTTGTGCCAACCTCTCTTATGTTTGGTCCCGTTTTTGTCCCAGTCGGGATCGTTTTTTAGGGAGAGTGCCAAGATTTTGGTAAATTACACGTCATTGGCAAGAGGCCAGAATTTTTTTATTTTCTCGGAATTCCGGCGGACTATCAGAAAGTCTTTTTAGTCGGGCGGCAGAGCCAAATTAAAAAACCGAGGACCACAGCAAATGCGAATTTAAAGACATCTATATAGATTGCTGCTTCGATAGCCACTCATCACCATGCATCTATTCTTTAAGATTTAGATTTAATAAAAGTATTATATTATATCTGTAGAAATCCATATATTAATTTTATGCAAAACTGTGCTGAAATGTCCAAAAAATGGCACATTTGGCACATTTTGCCAACATCTGGAAATTTCTCAAAAATAGCGCGGATGCATTATGGGACTGCATTTATGCGAATTCAGATTAAGTTTTTTAGGGTAAAAAAGGTATGTCTGCTGTTTACGTAACCGGCGGCATTATTTCTTACGGAAAAAGTCAAAGCATTAATTGATCGTTTACTAAGTTTTAACTGACAATTATAGCGTGTAAGAATCAAGCCCAAATGGACCTTGACAACCAGTAAAATGTGATTATAAATAATTAGGTAGAACTAGATAGAGAGGATGAAAGTGATGGTATCAATTTTTTGCACTACTTTCCTAATCGGTCATTTTATTACAAAAGCGTATCTCCCAATAGGTTGTAGTCAAGGCGTCGGCAGAGTCTGTATTTATGACTCAGATCACGACGGCAAAATCGAATTGATCGCAAGTTCATCAAACACGGACCAATCATGGAGTAACATCGCCGAATTTACAGCACCGGATACATGGGATATTCAGCCGATCCTGCTCGATTCGGTTATTATCTGGGATGTCGGCGACTTTGACAATGATGGGTTAACCGATATCATCACTTATGGTGAAACCGACGGCTTCCCCCTGATGAGGATTTTCGAGTCACCTGATTCATCATCCTACCCTTCTAATGAAGTCTGGCGCGATACAGTGGGCTTTCCCTACAGATATCAGCCGATATCTGCCTTCGATATTGACCGGGATAGTCTCACCGAGCTGATTAAATTGGATTGGTGGAAGGCAGATACAGTCTCGACATACCATCCCTTCGGTATCTATAAAGTGGTAAGCGATAATCAATACGACACGGTTTTTATGGGTTCGGGGATGGATCAGGTATCTTCCAGTGTCGCTTTTGGCGATTATGATCGCGACGGTGCCAATGAATTTGTCATATGTAATGCGGAAGGGGTTGTTCAAATATGGGAGTGTATGGGTATCAATTCATACCTGCTTCGGCAGCAAAATCAATTATCCACCTTCAACATTCGAGATTGTTTCACGGTTCCGGATGCGGACGGCGATGGTAAGATGGAATTCGGTATTAAAGGATTCGTGCCTTATCCGGCATACAGAATTAGTGCTTTTATCTACGAGGCAACTAATGACACCACTTATGATCTCATCAAGTTTTTTGCCCTAAAATCAAATTTTTATGATGAATATGGCGGTTTTTCCGATGCCGGTGACATCGATCACGATGGCTCGCTGGAGATTCTTCTTGAAGCATTTTATAATGTGTTTATTATTAAATCTGCCGGCAATGATTCATTTTATATTAATGACACACTCACGGGCGATATGATGCTTCACGGTTCCTGCGTCAGAGTATTTGACCTCGACAATAACGGTTTGTCCGAAATCATTATATCTCAAAACAATACGACCCGTATATTAGAAAAAGGCGTGGACATGGAGTGGTTTTTCCCTGAGCCTACTCATCTTGACACTTTTTTTGCATTCGATACGGTAACGCTGCATTGGGCAGTTTACGACACGTTTTTACTCGATTCTGTTTATTTATACCTGCGTCGTACTACTGGCGGCTCCTCGTTAATATTTCAGGGATTACCGATTGATTCATGTTATGACTGGGCGGTTCCAGACACCCAGGGTTATTTCAGGCTTTGGCTCGTTGCGAAAGGTCTGGGGCGAAAGGATTCACTTGCCTCCCGGTCTTTCTTTATAAAAAGAGAATCTGGAATAACCGAATACACTGCCGATTCTCCACAAAGTTCATTTTTACGGGTACTTATGAATCCTTTCAGTACAAAAACCGAAATAACTTGGTGCGTAACCGACGAAAACGCTCAAACAAAAAACGCAACCGCGAACCTGGCGATTTACGATGTATCTGGTAGGGAAGTGTGGAGATACACTATACCGTCAGATAACCATCAATTAACTAACAAGGTCATTTGGGATGGTGCTGACTGCCGAGGAAATCAACTGCCAGCAGGCGTCTATCACGTCTATCTTAAGGCCAATAGTAAAAGATTATGTCAAAAGGTGGTTCTATGCCGCTGAAGATGCTTTTATCCGATTCATCAGAAAAGAAACCTCACCTGGTTTTTTTCGGCATTTTGTGTTTATTGTTATTCATTAGTTTCAGCCATGGCCAGGATCCCGGGGCAAAGTATCTTATCATCAGCCATGATAATTTTTATGATGCGGTTTTGCCCCTTGCGAGATGGAAGCATCAAAAGGGAATTAAGACAAAAATCGTCAAGCTTTCTGAAATCGGCTCTTCAGCACCAGCGATCCGGGATTATGTTGTGGATGCATATAACACCTGGCAGACAAAACCCGAATTTTTGCTGCTGGTTGGCGCGCCCAATTATTTACCTTTTCCTATTGTATCAAACGTTCACTCAGACAACTACTATACGAACATGGATGCGGATATCTACAATGAAATTCTTTCTGGCCGGCTGACCTGTCACGATACCGTGGAAGCCAAGACCGTTGTTAACAAGATCCTATTATATGAAAGAAATCCTGATGCCACCGACCCAACATGGTTTAAAAAAGGATGTTTGATCGCCAGGACGGATAATTCTCCGGATGACTCGATTTATTTCGAAAACATCCTATACTATGCAGCTTTAATGGCTAATAATGGTTATGTCGTCATTGATACTTTTTCCGATATCTATGGTCATAATGCTGATGATGTTATGAATTCGGTGAATAACGGTCGTGGATATCTTCTTTACCGGGGTGTGGGTGGTAACAACTGGGATTTTCCCTTTAATTGCAATCCCAACCAGGCCAACAACGGTACTAAATTACCCATTGTGTTGTCGATAACCTGCTCGACCTTAGGCACAGGTCCGACACCGGCAGTCGCAGAGAGGTGGTTTTTAACCGGCACGCCCACTGAACCGCGCGGCGCGGCCGGTTATTTTGCCACATCCACGGCAATAATGAACGGCGCTCAGCTGCGAAGCGCCGTGGCAAAGGGTTTTGCCGATGCCGTGTTCATCGATAAAATGAAAACTTTTGGTGAAGCCTGTGAAAATGGCCGTCGCCGGGTCTTTGATTTATATGGTTCTTTGGGTGAGGATGAGTTTCTCGGATTCACTACGGTTGGTGATCCGGAAATGAACCTCTGGATAAGCACGCCATTATCGCCATCAGTCGATCATCCACCGGTCGTGCCGCTGGGTCTCAATAATATTTCCGTCTCAGTGCAGGCTGACGGCGATCCAGTCGCCAGCGCTTTGGTCTGCGCAATGCAGAAAGATACGGTTATTTACGTCGTCGGTACCACCGATACAAACGGCATTGCCAACCTGACATTCACGGTGAACTATTCTGATACGATTTATCTGACCGTTACCGGTCATACGATTTATCCTTATGAAGGATTCATTCTTGTGAATACAACCGGCGCATATATCGGTTATTTGCGGAGCACAATTGACGATTCAGCGGGCGGGAACAACAACCTACGGGTCAATCCAGGGGAAACTATTACATTGCCCGTGTGGGTGCAGAATTGGGGTACTGACACGGCACTAAATGTTACCGGCATGTTGAGAACACAGGATATCTATGCATCTATGATCGATACCACAGCCGCTTATGGCAGTTTGTTTCCCGGTGATTCGGCAATTTCCAATCCTAATTTCCGGTTTTATGTTGACACTTGCTGTCCTGGTTACCACAATGTCGTTTTTGAATTACTTTGCGCGGATTCTAATAATAACTGGTTATCACAATTTTCCGTGCCGGTTTATGCACCCATTATTGTTTTTATGCATGACAGTATTATTGGCGGTAATGGCAATAATCTGCTGGAACCGGGGGAAACCGTCGATCTTCTGGTCGATCTTAAAAACGAAGGGAACGAACGGGCCGAGAGCTTAATGGTCGTTCTGCGCGGTTTGAATAGCTATATAACCGTAAGTGATTCTATGAGTTATTATGGGAATATTCACCCAGACAGTACCGGGAATAACTCATCCGATCCCTTCGTTATTACCGCGAGTGACTCCACTCCGATTGGGACAATTGCTGACTTTTTATTGGAAATCAGATCCGGTGTATATGTTGACACAATTCTATTATCCCTCATTATTGGCAAAAAAGATTATCTGGTTTGGAATCCTGATCCCACGCCAAGCTCCGGTTTGAATATTAGTAGTATCCTGTCGTCTCTGGGATATAGCGGCGACTATTCCACTGTACTACCCAACAATCTCACGATGTACCGTGTGGTCTTTGTATGTGCTGGCGTATGGCCGAACAATTTTATATTGTCAATATTTGATCCTAAAACGACTGCGCTGGTTGACTACCTTACCGCCGGCGGTAGAGTTTATCTCGAAGGCGGCGACGTCTGGTTTTATGATCCTTTGTATCTTGATGGTTATAATTTTAACGCTTTGTTTGGTATCAACGCTTTGGAAGACGGTTATGGAGACATGGGACCCGTAGGTGGATTTATCGGCCAATTTACTCAAGGAATGAGTTTCCAGTATGCCGGCGAGAATTATTATATGGACCATATTTTTTCCTCATCCACTTCCATATTACGTGACGAAAATAATGACTATTATTGCGGCGTCGCCTTTAGCGACGCAAATTATCGAACCGTTGGGACTTCCTTTGAACTCGGTAATCTGGTTGATAGCGCCGGTGTATCCACCCGAGCGGCGCTTTTAGATTCAATCATGCAATATTTTGAAGTATTGCATGCTATCGAAGAAAGCCGGGTATTCACAGCGATGACTTCATTCTATAAACTTGCCATTTATCCGAATCCTTTTAGGGGAAGTGCCGTAATAAGAATGCAATTACCTTTGATGCGATCAGAAAATAGCCGACCGCAAGCAACTCTAAAAATCTATGACATCTGCGGGAGGTGCGTGAAAACTTTCGATCTATCACAGGCAGCCGATTCAAAGGTCGTTATTAACTGGAATGGCAGTGACAATATCGGACGTAAATTATCGCAAGGCATTTATTTTGTTAGGCTGGTGAGTGAAAATCAAACTTTGATTGAAAAATTAGTCCTTTTACGATGAATCATAATAGAAAAGTTTATTGTTGATTTAGGGAGGGGGTAATATGAAAAAAATAATAGATTAAACATAGCGTGTTAGCGTTCAGCGAGAATTGGAAAAATCCGCTAAACCAATTGGAGACCGATCAGGGTTGTTCAACGTTATGACGCTCTCTCCATAACCCAATATTATATATCTCTCTGCGCTCCAAAGTCAAGTGCTTCTTGTCTGCACGTTTGCGTAAGATTTCCTCCTATCGCTCTAGATAACTATCCAATGGACTTACGTTGGACTGGTTTTTGCGAGAGATTCAGCTTTATTTGTTAATCACTTCATTCTGATACAATTATTTCTTTGTGCCAAAATCGTGCCAACTTTTTACCGAAATCCATGGCAACAGACAGAAATGATGGTAACAGCAAGAATCGTGCGGACACAGTGTTGGACTGCGTTTATGCGATTTTCGATGAATTATTAGAAGTTTGTGAAAAGGTCGTAATCGGTTTAGGAAACCATAGTTCTACGCGACCAATTCATTGATGTCTAAAATACTAAAATCTTTATTGATTAAATTGACATGTGCCATGTTGTGCCATGTTTTTTGGCACATTGAAAATTCGCATAAAAAATCCATAATCGTATAAACGACGGCCTGGACTGCATCTATATGATTTTAAAATATTAAATTTTTTGGAAAAAAGCGATTTGTGCGGATTTTAAGTCCGCTATGTCTACCAATTCCATCATCCCGGCAAAACATAATGCATCGCACATCTTACAAAGTTCGTTATCGCCTTTCGGCGATAGGATTTTTCCCCTCGATACGTCACTCGGGGACCTCCGGCCCCGTTAACGAATCGGGTCCTACGGAAGTCTCTTTGCTATGTCTACCAATTCCATCATCCCGGCTTTCTTTCACTTCCTCGCCCCTCGTGGGAGAGGGTAAGGGTGAGGGGGAGAATAATTGCATTATAACCACCATTAATGATCTGTCAACGTATCTTATATGTCATTCCCGCGCCGGCGGGAATCCAAATTTAAATATTTCTAAAACTGTGCTTCCCGCAAGGCAAAATGGGTATACTGGGTTTACTACTGGAATTAAACATCGGCAGTGCTATTTATCTACTTAAAATCTAATAAACCCCCGAAATATACTGGCTATCTGCTCTCAATAACCAGATGCTTTCCGTTTCTAAATCGTCTTCGACTTCGACCACTACATTTACGTATATTTCAGGTCCCCAATCGGGTCCCTCATCTTCAATATCCATTTTCAGTATGTATGTTTGGCCATTTGGTATTTCAGGGTTTGTCAATTGTGATTCCCAGACATCGTTACCATTTATCACATATAAATGGTGCGCATTCAGGGATGAAGGGATTTCAAGTGAATCAATGGCAATAATATAAATTTCGCCACCAAGTCCAGATAACGGGCCCGGAAAAGTGCTTGCACGATATAGATAAGTATCTAATATATATTCACGTTCATTGATTTCGATCTTTACAGGAGCGGACATTAATTCATCGACAGAGTAATGAAAACATGATAATGCTATAAGGATAAGAAAAGCCGTTAATATATGTTTGCGGATGTGATTTTTCATTTTCTCTCCAACAGATTATAGGGAAGATACTATTGGAAGTCAAGAGAAAATACAACAATTACGAGCAATCCGCTATATATTCCAATGCCTTGATTTTTTGCATACTAGACATATAATGTATTGGAGAGATGACATATGGATTTCAAAAATCCTTATCAACTCGGATTGAAATACATATCAAAAATATCAGCTGTAGCAATTATGCTCAGCATAAGCTGTATGACGTACTATAGGGAACGGACACCGGAAGAGATAGAACAGTTGAATCAGACAATAACTCCATTGCCTGAAAGCTTACTTTCAATTCCAAAATTCAATGGAAAAGATACAATACCAATATTTTATTTTGAACAGGCTGGTCGTGGTTATAGTCATCCATGGCTTGCATACATGTTATACAACGATGGTAAATTGGAATTTCTTTATATTTTTGAAGGTAAAAAAGGAGTATTCCAATATGGTTTTATAAGTAAAGAAGAAATGCAGGATTTTATTTACAAGTTAAATCAGATGGGTTTGTTTAACGTTAGTAACGAAAGTATAATTGAAAAGGAATATTATCCATATAAAGTTGGTTGTCTGGAGGCTTACTTTAGTGGAATGATGGCATATCCACCAAGAAGACCAGCAAGACTCGATGCTGGTGAGGATATAACAGTAGATGTCGAGTTATCAGGCTTAAAATATAAAATCAAATCTTATGATGTGTGGCGTGAAGTTAAACGGTTTCCAACTCTCATGGATGCAAAAATCCTTGCTGAAAGCATTGATTTTATTCAAGAATTTTTGGAAGCTAAAAGACATGAAATTAAAAAATAGTTTAAACAGATCATTTATCATTGAATAAGTATGAATAATATTATAATGAAATTTCTATTATTAATTCTATTAATGCAGATAACGATGATCGATTGCTGCATGAAAAATGTTGTGAATGAAAATTTAGAAGAGGATATTGATTATACACAATATGAAAATAATATAGTAAGTGATAATGATGATTATGAAATATATTCTGTCCTTTTAAATGGATATTATGATGAAGAAAATAGCGGCATTATCGTCATTGACGAGATTACCGCATGTTTAGGCGAAGATTATTATGAATTCTTTCATTTAAAAGAAACAATTAACTCGTTTATTGAGGAAAACGGGATAAATGATTCATCTCTATTTAATAACTTCTATGTGGCAAACTTAATATCATATAGACTTTTAAATCGCTTTTCCGTTACTGACAGTATTTTCTTGCTTACACTGAAGGATTGTAAAAAATTGGGTAAACAACATTTCTGGAAGAATTTTCATAAAAAATATTCTAAAAAGCATAGATGGAACTCATTATTCGATTTATCCAGGGTTGGTTTCAATGATGATAGAACATATGCATTGGTTTATTGTTCCTGGGGCTGCGATACTATGGCTGGAGCAGGTTTTATTTCTTTATTCGTTAAAAAAGAAGGTAAATGGTATTGGATAGCTGATAAAGTGATTTGGGAAACATGATGTTAAATTCAAAATTTACCATAAAATAGTGGTTTTTGAATTCGTGAAATGATTGGGGAAATTTTGAGGGTGTGGATCATAGCCCCGGATCAGCATAAGAGCTTATATAATGTACATCTTAACTATAATACAACACTTGCGAGCTGTCTGGCAACTCAAATCGATCGCATTTTAGTTGTCATTATTGTTTTTTAATAATAATCTTAGTATTTGACACAGCACTGTCGATTTTTGAAAAAATCAAAGGAATATCAATTTTATCATTATCAGCATGAATTTCTTCTTTTAAAATACTATCTACGATCGGGATGAATATCTTTTTGGCATCATCAAAACCATATCGGTATTTTAACTCATAAAATTGATGTGCTAGTTCGCTGATATAATGATCCGTTAATATAATACCCTGGTTATCTCGTGTATATTTTTTACTCACATCAGAAAAAATCATAGGTAATTTTTCTTGAGACCATCCCCTTTGTTGCATAGATATATATTCTGGATATGTACATATCAATACAAGAAGCCCAAGACCAATAAAAACGAAAATTATTACTCTTTTACTTGTTCTCTTAGATTTTTGCTTTTTTTCTACATCGTTTGGCATGAATTATTATATGGTTGGCCAAAATATTGTCAATAAGCATTATCTCCCGATTTTGACTGAAACTAGTTGATCGGACTAATAGTCCTTACAAAAGCCGGTTGACATTAGATGGCAAGATAGTATAATTATACGACAGGAGAGAAAGAAATTATGGTTTGTAATAATTCATTTAGGAGATAGAGATGGAAAGCGCAGCAAATTCGATTGATGAAGAGCTGAAAAAAATTAAAGATTTCGTAAATAGCGATATATTAACTGTAAAAGGATTATTTTTAAATTCATACAGACTCATTAAAACTCAAGGGATGACTTTAATCGAGTTTCAAATCGTACTGCAGTGTATTAATTTGGTGTTATTCGTCATTGGAAGATCTTTGCAGCTGAAATGGTTGTTCTTTTTATATACTATACCCAATATTTTTATTGGCGCAATTTTATTTCTTATGCCAATAATTGCATTGGCGCAAATTTATGAACATGGCGACTTTAATATAAAAGATACGCTTCTATTTTCATACAAGAAAAGCTTGAAATATATCGTAACATTTTTGCTTCCAGTGATATTGTTGGGTTTGATATTTGGGATTGCAGCAATGATTTTAGGGTTGCCAATTGGACTGCTGGGGTTACCAGTCGGTTTTGCGTTTCTTATAATCGTGCTTCTTGCTATTGCTGTATTTCTCTGGTTGATTGTGCCTTTGTTTTTATTGCCTTATCTTTTAGTGTGCAGTGATTATTATGGTCTCAAGGCCATTAGAATTGCCAATAGAATAACCAGTCGATATGGATCATATTTATTTTATTATTATATGATTATTAGTTTTTTGATCATTGTAGTCGGTATACCTTCCGCTGTTTTGTTAAGTAAAAACTATTTTACAGGTTATATTCTTTCGATCCCGGTTTCCATAATTGGCCTTTATGGATGGGCTTATGGCTTGCTGATATATAAACACATTGTCAATAAAGTAAGCGAACAAAATCTTGCATTACTGGCTGGCAATGTACTGCAGGGTCGTCTATTTGAGCTTGACAAAACAGAGCCAAAAGATAGTCTGTTCTATGACACCCGCGGTTATCTATTTTTAGAATTTAAGGAATATGACAATGCCATCGCGGAATTTAATCATGCCTTAGCATTGGATGAAAACAGCAAAGATTCATATATCGGTTTAGCACTATCGCATTTTATCCTCGGTCAGAAAGATAAAGCCAAAGAGTATTATAGAAAAGCGATTATTCTAGATCCGAGGTATAAAAGCAAGATAAAAATAAACGAATTAAAGAACGAGGGATTTTCATATACAAAAAAACATCTAAATATAATGCACCTGATACTGGCTGATATACATATTGAGATAAAGGACAAAACCATACAAATACATTGTCCATTTTGTGGAAAACAGACACAGAGTAGCAATAATAAATGTCCCCATTGCAATAAAGATATTAATATTAAAAATAAGGATTCAAAATATACCTGTAATGTATGCGGAGAATTTGCAAATGAAGATGCTCAGTACTGCTGGTATTGCGGTGAAAGGTTTGAAGATGCGTAAGTTAAAAAATGCTGAAAGTCAAATTTCAATATGCAATCCGAAAATAGAAAACTTAGACCATGAACTATAAACTAATTCTTCAATTTTTCAGTAGATGCATACGAGACATTCTCAAGGTGATCTTATTTATGAGTGGAATTATGGATTTTGCTATGGTGTCACGAAGTATTGTTGATAGGATAAGAGCGAAAGATAAAATAACGATCATCTGTCTTTCCTTGTTAGTTATTTCTATAATAATTAGCATTCTCTTGCGAACCGTTATTCTGGTTCCTGTAATGATCATTCTTACAATAATTCTTATTTCAAAAATATCTCCAGCCAGTTCTATTGAAATTGATTTTGCTAATCAATCAGGTCGTCCACCAACCAGGGAAGAAAGCACTATTCTTACTCTTTATTATTTTCTTTGTATTACTTTGATTATCGCATTCTTTTTCCTTAATATTAGATTCCCGACATCACCATTATGGATATTTATTAGAATGGTAGTCTTTCTGCTTGCCTTAGGTCTTATCTACAAATACGTATTAATACGATATTTGCTTAATAACCATAAAAAATCTGGTGATTAAAGGATGTCCACTTAATGTATATTAATTAAACCCAGTCGGATTTCTATGAAACAAGGGGAGTGATTTTGGTCACTCCCCTTTGCTTTTTTGTGTGGTATTTGTGTGGTGCATATGCCAAAATCAATGGTATGGGTCAGAAATTACCGAAAAGATCAGAACACCGAAGATGACGGTCTGTCCTGCATCCGTGCGATTTTGAATGAGTTTTCGAAAGATACTAAGATTGAGGGTTTCGTTTTTTCCCCTCGATGCTACACTCGGGACGTTCCGAAGTCCGCTATGTCTACCAATTCCATCATCCCGGCGGCTCGTAATTTCATCACTTTTTGCCCGTCAGCGAGAATGCGCCAGATTGCCCTGTGCCATTTCCCCCGTTCTTATATTAATGACAAATGAGACGGGACAAAAGTGTGCCATTTTCTACATTATATCCAATCCTGGTTCGCCGGTCAACGGTCGCTATTGGCGCTTATTTTTTTCATATCATCCATAACGGAATGAAATATATTTCAGTTTTTATTTTAATTCTATCAAGGTAATCCCTTGTAATCACCACTGCCCTCTTAGGTTTGAATTTTTCCATGAAATTTTTTAAAGAGGGCGGCACGTCAGGCTTGGTAAATCGTTGAAATTTTATTTCCACCGGCATTGGCACGCGATTTTCGACCAGGACAAAATCCACTTCGTGCTGTTGTTTATCCCTCCAGAAATTAATATCAGTCAATGACATTCTCTTCTTCAAAAACTCGCTGTAAAAAAAAGTCTCGGCCAAACATCCTGCGTCTTCCCTTTTATCCAAAGAGCGCGTGTCATTTATGTTTATGTTCCGCAGGCCGGTATCGCCGAAATACAGTTTGGGCATTTTTGTAATTTCTTTCTGCCGGTTGCGGTAATACGGTCTCAACGTGTTGATCACAAACGTTTTTTCTAATAAGAATAAGTACTTCTCCAGATGACGTCTTTTAATGCCGGTCTCTTTGCCGACCTCGTTAAGGTTCAACAGACTGCCGTTTTGCACCGATAGAAACATAATCAGACGGTTGAATTGAGGGATATTTTCCAGTTTTGCCAGGTCTTTGATGTCTTTCTGCACGTACGTGTTATGGATCTCTTTCAATCTCAGGATTCGGGCTTCGGTTTCATTGGTCAGTGAAGGCAAAGGATAGCCGCCGTAGATGATGAAATCCTCAAGAACCGGCTGAATTTTAGGGGTCAGGAGATGCTGGGCTTTGGCTAAATCAAAATGCCGCAATATCCTAAATAGATCGATACTTTCTTTATTCTCCCGGTATGGACTTTTTTTGAATGCCAGATATTCGGTAAAACTTAACGGATAGATCGTGAAAACAATCTTCCTGCCCGTAAGGGCATCGGTGAATTTCTTTCTAATTTCAAAAGAAGATGAACCCGAAATTATCAATTTGATCTCCTGATGGTGATCGTGGATCAGTTTCAGAAATTTAGCCGGCTCGGGCAGATATTGAAACTCGTCGATAAAAACCTTGATTCTTTTCTTCGGATGCAGTTTTTGCGTGCTGAGATACTCCAGGAATTTATCAACGCCGCTCACTATCTGCAGGTTATAGGTATCTTCAAGGTCTAAGTATATGCATTCGTCGTCGGTCATTTCCCGCATCAGCAGTTTCATGATGCTCGATTTACCCACCTGCCGGGCGCCGAGCAGCACGATGATCTCGGGTTTATCGAGCCACTTCTTTATCGGTCCGAGAATATCTCTGGGTAGAAGGATTATGCCATTCATGGGACTATTCTAACACAATATGTGAAAAAAGTCAAGACTTTTTTCACACTTATTGCAAAAAAAGTCGATCTTTGCCTGACAGCAAAAACCCGCATAAAACCCCAAATATTCCAGCGATTATTCATTTGACTTTTATGATCTTATTGACCATTTTACCATCTATCTGAATAAAATAGACACCGGGTTTGATTATATTGGGCATTACGATTCGTCCAGTGATGTCAAAGACCCTGCATTTTTTGTCTTTTGGCAATTGCAGAGGACCACTGAAGATCGCTGGAAGCTTATTATTGTGCGGAGTGCAGATGACATTATTTTCCCTTATATGAGTTTCATCAGGCGCTGTTCTTACCAAGTAAATATCTCTATCGCCAGTATAGACTGATTCTTTATATCCACTGATTATGTATCCATTATCCGAAGTTGTTTGAACACAATATCCTTCATCCATGAAATCCGCTTCGCCATATGTTGCAGACCAAAGTAAATTCCCCCATGGATCAACCCTTATTAAGTATACATCGGTGTTTCCCATACCATAAGAATTAGTTCCGCCGCAGATAATATATCCATTATCCTGTGTCTGTTGAACTGAAAAGCCTACTTCGCTTGCAGAACCACCGTATGTCTTGGACCAGGTTGTATCGCCGTTGGAGTTTGTTTTAACCAAATAAACGTCCCCGGCTCCCGCGCCGAATGATGTTGTTAATCCGACCATTATAAAACCACTGTCCAAGGTCTGTTGTGCAGAATAGCATACATCCATGCTGTCTCCACCATAGGTTCTGGTCCATAACGTATCGCCCAAAGAATCTGTTTTTATAAGATAAAAATCAACAGACCCGGCTCCAGACGAAATAGTCCAACCTGCAATCATAAATCCGCCATCATAAGTTTGCTGCACATGAGAACCTACATCTACGTTATCTCCTCCATACGTTTTTGACCAAACTATACTTCCAACATTATCTGTTTTTATCAGGTAGACATCACCGAAAGAATCACTAAGTGATTCGGTAACACCAGCAATAATGTAGCCATTACCTGCGACTTCCGCAACATCCCAAGCAAAATCGTAATCTAAGCCACCATATGTACTGGTCCATAGTGCATCACCCTGTTGGTTGATCTTAAGTAAATAAATATCGTGGCCGCCAGCGCCATATGAAGTGGTCCAGCCAACTATAACATAGCAATTATCTGATGTTTTCTCAACGCTTGTAGCCAATTCGTCATTACTCCCACCATAGCATCTTGTCCATACAGTGTCGCCGTTAGCATCTGTTTTTATTATGTATATTTGATAGTTATCGTTACCATACAAATTCGTCTCACCGCAGACTACATAACCACCATCATTTGCTTGTTTTATCGAATAGCCTTCATCCCAGTCCGATTTATTGTAGATTCTTGTCCATAATGTATCCGGTGCTTGGGCAGGAAGGATGAGTGGTAGAAGCATGCCTACAATTAATTTCAAGATATTGTACGTCTTCATGACTATTCCTCAATTCATTATAAGTCATATCACAAAGAAATCAAGGGTGAAAATGATAGTAAAGGAGACTGAGATTGCTTCGTACGAAAATCGCTCGCAATGACAAACGTGAGACTGCGCTTACTTCGCCCGCCACATCGATTGGCGGACTCGCAATGACGGAAAAGTGAGATCATTAAAAATGTTAGTTATTAAGTAAATAAGTTGTTATGTATTTAATAACAATACATCTCTGATATTTTCATAATTGACAATAGATTAAAAAAGACTAAACTTGTAATCAGACAGATAGACAAATAGAAAGGAGAAGAAATGCGTAACATAACCGGCAAGACATGCTATTTGATTATTGCATTATCGCTTTTATTTTTCGTTGGCTGCAAAGAGAAGGGTTCCAATGAATTGACCAAAGGAATATTTCTCCAAACCGACAGTAAATACATGGAAGCGATCACCTGTTTCGACGAAGCCATCGAAGCAAATCCCTCATTGCTGCCCGCTTACAGTAATATGATGGAATGCTGGTTCCAGCTGGAAAAAGGCGATTCCATTGTTAAGGCTTATGAGAAGATCTACAATAACAATAAAGACAATCCGGTCAATTCGTTCGCTTACGGGTGCGCGTTGAAATTGTCCGGGGAGCTGGATTCGTCATTGGTTTATTTAAATCAAGCATTAAATCATGGCTTAAAAGAATCACGGATTTATTGTGAAATTGGAAATATTTTTGATATTAGAAATGATACATCAAAAGCAAGAGAATTTTATGAGAAATCCGGTGAGGGTGACGCTGTCATCGGACTTGCTTCCTACGAATCCGACGAGAAGAAAAAAGTTGAATACTATGTTAAGTCGATAGACAAACTTATTAATAAAGCCAGCGGGTATTATACCCTGGGTTTGTTTTATTCAAAAAAAGGAAAGAATAAAGAAGCAATGGAGTGGTTTAAAAAAGTTAGTGATTGGGGATTCAAGAAAAACATCAAATGCTGGCAGAATATGCATCTTGCCGCTCCATTAGTATATTTAGCGGATGAATTTACCGCTCAAGTTCTGATTGATGTAGCGATCGAAAAATACAAGGAAGCATTGCAGTTGAAAGATGACTGGGCTTATGCTCACAGTAAATTGGCCTGGGCATATTATAAAAAAGCCGATTATGATAATGCCATTAAGGAATGCGAGCGAGCAAAGCAGTTAAGCACTAACCATGCGCTTGCATTAAATACTCTGGCGGCTATTTACACAAACAAGAATGAATCTGCTTTGGCTGAGACGTATTATCAAAAACTCATGAAAATCGATCCCTGTGGGTTTGATTATAACAATCTGGCAATATTGTATACCAATAGAAAGGAATATGATAAAGCACTTGCGGTAGTTGATAAAGGATCAAGGATACGTCCCCGAGATTATCATTATCCTTATTTGAAAGGCAATATATGTTTTGTACAAAAAAAATATGATGAAGCGATAAATGACTACCGTCAAGCATTGTCACCTAAATCTAACGATAACTTCTTCAACTGCGATCTATATCAGGTGTATACAAAAGCATTTGTAATGCGAGACCTGCTAAAGAGCAAATATCTACCAAGAGCCACAAAGGACACTTGCTTATTATATGCTAAAAAAGCCATCGCCGCTGACCCGGAAAATATAAGGGCACAGGTATTATATAATACAATTTTAAATTTTAAAACTAAAGAAGATATACCAATAAAAAGGAAGGCTAAATTAATAAGAAAATAGGAGATTGATTTAGCCGCTCCCCTATCGTTTGCGAAGTATTGGGGTCAAATCTTCAATCTTCAATTTTGACCTATTATAATACCTGCTAAAATACTGGATTCCCGCTGCAGTTTATCCCTGCGGAAGCAGGGGCGGGAATGACAAAGCGTAATTATGTTAATTACATATTTACACAATTACTCAATAACTATCTTTTATCCTTTTATCTGTTTTAAAGTAAATTCTTTTGTTTAAATCTTGTGATCCTGCCAAGTAGCGTTTTATACGATACGCCAAGCCGGCGGGCAGCTTCCGACTTGTTGCCGCTGGTCTGCTCGAGCGTTTTCTTGATCAGCTGGGCTTCGGCCATTTCCCGTCCAAAAGCGCCGGCGTTCTTCAATCCCTTATCCTGCTTGAGGTAATCAGTCACGTCACTCCCGGACAAGCCGGTCTTTGATTCGGGTAAAAGTATGTGTTCGGGCCCGATCGCCGGACTCGTACCGGCCAGGATATTGGCCCGCTCGATCGTGTTCTCCAGCTCGCGGATATTGCCGGGCCAGTCGTATCTTGCCAGTTTTTCCAGGGCTTTAGTCGTCAGTTTTTTCCCGGACGGCCTGACATCGATCTTTTTTAAGACCGCGTCCACGAGCGCCGGGATGTCGTCTATCCGCTCGCGCAGCGGCGGCAGTGTGATCGGAAACACGCTCAGGCGGTAGTACAGGTCTTCGCGAAATCTTTTCTCTTTGACGAGCCCGGTCAAGTTTTGGTTGCTCGCGGCGATGATCCTCACGTCGGACTTGATCGAAACGGTCCCGCCCAGGCGTTCAAAGGTCTTTTCCTGCAGGACCCTCAGGATCTTCGCCTGCAGATCCAGGTCCAGGTCGCCGATCTCGTCCAAAAAGATCGTGCCCCGGTGCGCCAGCTCGAACTTCCCCATTTTTCTGGCAACGGCGCCGGTAAACGCGCCCTTTTCCGAACCGAAAAGCTCGTTCTCGATGAGCTCGCGCGGTATCGCCGCGCAGTTGATGGCTACGAACGGTTCCTGTTTCCGCGGCGAGAGCTCGTGGCACGCTCGGGCGAACAATTCCTTGCCCGTGCCCGAATCACCCAGAATCAAGACCGTGGTATCGGTCCCCGCCACCTTCTTTAAAAGCTCCAGCGATTTTCTGATCGCCGCGCTCCGGCCGACGATCTCAGGCATGCCCAGTACGCGGCTCATTGCGTCCTTCAAAAGGATATTTTCGTGGCGGCACCGCTGTTCCTCCAGCAGCTTGTTCAGCAGGGTGATCAGCTGTTCCACGTCGAAAGGTTTAGTCAGGAAATCGCAGGCGCCGAGCTTCATCGCCTCCACGGCGCGCTCGATCGAACCGAACGCGGTCATCATGACGTATTTCGTGTCGTTTTCCGTATCGATCTTTTTCATCTCGCGCAGTAAGTCGATGCCGTCGATGTCGGGCAATCGCAGGTCCAGCAGGCAGACATCGAACCGTTCTTTTTTAAAAACCTGCAGGGCTTCGCGGCCGGTTTTCACGTGCAAAGCCGTGATCCGCGCGTCGTCCAGGCTTAGCTTTAAAGTCTCTCCGAAACTCTGCTTGTCCTCTACGATCAAGACGTCGGACATGATAGCTATCAGGGGCTAAGGTTTGGATGCCGGAAACGTGAAATTAGACATTTGTTGCCTTTGATCAAGTCAATCCCCTGGCGATCAATCGGTCTTGCCGCGGTCGCCCAGGTTGATGGATTTGACCGTGTCTTTGAGTTTATTGGAGACCGCCACCAGTTCCTCGCTTGTCGCCGAGAACTGCTGGGTCGCGGCCGACTGTTCCTCGAGCGATGTCAGCACTTCCTCGGCCGCGGCCGAGTTGTCCTTGGAGATCGTGTGCGACCGCTCGACCTGCCCGATGATATTGGTGATCTCTTTCTCCTCGCGCGAGATTATCTCCTTGATGTTCTTGATCGCCGTGTTAAGTTCCAGAACCTGGTTGGAGATGTTGCGCAAGGAGTCGGTGGTTGATTTGATCTCGACACTGCCGCTGGCAATGGCGCGGTTGACCTCTTCCCCGCTCTTCATGACGATCCTTATCGATTCGGTCATCTCGTTGATTATCGAGTTGATCTCGCTCGCCGAGGCCTGCGTGTTGTCCGCCAGTTTCTTGACCTCGTCGGCCACGATGGAGAATCCGCGTCCGTACTCGCCGGCGCGCGCGGCCTCGATCGAGGCATTGAGCGACAGGATGTTGATCTTCTCGGAAATGGCGTTGATCGTCTCCACGATCTTGCTGATGGTCGAAGAGATATTCTGCAGTTTGTTCATCAGGGTGATCAGCGACGAGTAGCGGTTGCCGATCAATTCGATATTCTGAACGACCACGTCGCTCTGGCTCAACGCGCTCGAGGCACGCTTGGAGACGTTGAGCGACGATTCCTCGATCTTCTTCACGTTGTTCACGACCTCAAAGCTGATCTCGCTCAGGGACTTGCCAACCTGGATCGTGCGGTCGAGTTCGCTGTACTGCTCAGTCGTCCCCTGGGTCATGCCTTGCGTGGTCTGGACGATGTTCGTGATCGACGTCGACATCTCGTTGGCGGTTCTTGCCATCTGCTCGCTCATGTCGGACAAGGTCTTGGTGGTCTCGATTATCAGCCGTATCAGACCGGTCTGAGATTCGACCAGCTTGTTGACGCTGCCGCCAAGGAATGCGATCTCATCCCTTTCCGTGTCCTTGACGACCACGCTATAGTCACCCTGTTCGGCCAGGCCTATCAGGCGCCGGATATTCTGGATTCTTTTTAAATTCTTGTCAAAATCCATGATCAGCATCAGCGTGATGAACGTGAAGAACAGCAGTTTAACAAGCTCCAGTCCGATGTTCATATCCGGGTACAACCCCCGGGTCGCGAAGATCATAACGCAGTAGGAAACATCGACCAGGATGACCGCGTAGAGCCCTTGACTTATCCCCAGCAGGACCGCTGGATGAAAAACAATATAAAAATAGATCAGAAAGAACGGGATCCGGATCACCGGGTTGACAAAACCCAGGGCAATGGTCAGAGCCAGGGTCGTGGTCGTCGTTACCAAGTAGGGCATCACCCATGAGATGACGTTCTTCCGGCACAAAAAGTAAATGATGACCCCGAATACAAGCACGATCCCCGCGATCAGCGGCGGTTGCCAGGAAACCGCGAGAAATTTAAAAATATTTCCCAGTATAAAAACGACCTCGATCACAACGCAAAAGGCGATCGTGGATATCGCGCCTTTCAATGAATAGTCCATTCCCTTAAGTCGCTGTTCTTTTATCAGATCCATCGCTCCTCCTTAACAGAACTAATTTTTCTCAAATACTTCTCTGGTTTTTTTCATGGCGCAGAACTCGCCACACATGGTGCACGTGAAAGCAGTTCTGGAACGCCGGCGTTTGAAAATTTTCCGCGCCCGAACCGGATCGATCAACAGTTTGAGCATCTTTCGCCAATCCAGGTTATAACGGGCTTTAGAAAGCTCAAGGTCCTGCTGACGTGCGTTGCCCACGCCCTTACCGATATCCGCGGCATGGGCGGCAAGACGCATCGCCATGACGCCCTCCCTCACTTCTTCGACATTGGGTAAACCAAGGTGCTCGGCCGGTGTCACGTAGCACAAGAAATCCGCGCCATAATATGCCGCCATCGCGCCGCCGATCGCGGCTACGATATGGTCGTAGCCGGCGCCGATATCGGTCACCAGCGGACCAAGGACGTAGAACGGCGCGCCGTCGCACACGGTCTTTTCCAGCATGATGTTCGCCTCGATCTCATGGATGGGCACATGCCCGGGCCCTTCGACCATCGCGGCGACGCCCGCGGCGCGCGCGCGCTTTACCAGTTCGCCGATCACCACCAGCTCCTTCACCTGATATTCGTCCGTGGCGTCAATGATCGTGCCGGGACGCAGCCCGTCACCCAGGCTCAGGGCGGCCGAGTATTTTTTCGCCAATGCGAGCAGGCGGTCATAATGCTCAAAAAGCGGGTTTTCCCTGCGGTTGTATCCCATCCATTCGATTGTCATGGAACCGCCACGGCTCACGACCCCGCACAAGCGCTTGCGCCTGTTCATGCCCTGGACGCTGCGGCGCGTGACCCCGCAGTGCACTGTGACAAAATCCACTCCGTCATCGAGATGCTCCTCGATGACGTCGAATATTTCATCGACCGAAGCCTGCGTGAACGGTTTATTTCTTTTGCGCATGTGAAGCGCGACCTCATAGATAGGCACGGTCCCGACCGGTATCGGCGAATCCTTCAGGATCTCTTTTCTGATCTGGCGCGTGTTGCCGCCGGTTGAAAGATCCATGACCGTGTCCGCGCCGGCCGCCACGCATGCTTTTAGTTTTTTGAGTTCATAGGACGGTTTGGCCAGATCCGGTGATGTGCCGATATTGGCATTGACCTTGGTGATAAGTCCCTGGCCGATCGCGACGGGCTCGATCCGGCGTTTCCTATTTTTTAAAATAATGATGGTGCCGTTTGCCAGACCTTTTTTAATGTGCTGGACCGACACGAATTCGGCCTTTGCGATCCGGGCCATTTCCGTTTTGCTTATCATCCCCGTATCCACTTATCCCCTAATCCCCGCATCTTTTTCATCCCATCATCCCCGCTTCTCTGCTTCTCTTCATCCCTTCATCCCCTCATCTCCATATCCCCGCTTTTCATTACCTCGCCGGCACATCGACCAGCACAGCCAATGATGTCTTGGGAACCGCGACCGGCACGAATTTCAGGATGAAGCTCATTGCGGTTTCCTCGTCCGGGGCTTCAAAGATCACAATATAATCAGGTTTACCGAATAAACTCAGGATCTCTTTGATCTTGACCTGATCCGGGAACTTCATTTTGTTCACGATCTTGCGTACTTCATCACCCTTGCCAGGGATCACGTCGAGCGTGGTCACAAAGGTCATCAGACCTCCTCCTTATCCCCCTCTCCTTTTTCCTCCCCCTCGAGGGAGAAGGATAGAGGTAGGGGTGATCGTTAAGCTCGTTAATATTGTTAATAGCGTTAATGGCGTTTGGAGCGTTAAAAATGTAATTAGCGTTTTAAACGACATTTCCATTGCCGTATTATATACCAAATGGATTTTTTGTCAACCGCATTCCTTAAAAAAAGAGTAATTATGTAATTATGTTAATATGTAATTGAAAGATTAAGCAATGGGTAAATATATACATATATACATATGTACATATGTGCATATGTAGTTTTGTTAATAACATAATTACAAAGTAACATAATAACGAAACGGGGATCAGTTATCCTGACCCCCGTGCTTATACTACTGCTGTCGGTTTATTGATTTAAAACTGATCGCCGCCTTTAATCGTACTTCATTTCGAATTTTTCTCTATTAATGATCATCTTGCGATGGGAGTTTTTCATCTTCTCCCTTTGTTCCGGCGTTAATATGGAATGGATCCCGAGTTTTTTATCGATATCAGTCTGCTTTATCTTCCATTCAAGATCGTTTATTTCCTTGGCGATCTTCATGACCTTCGCGCGATCAGGATTGTCCTTTTTCATCTCGGTCCGAAAGTCGATCTGCTTTAATTCGATCTCGGCCTTGATCGGGATTATGGCCTTTTGCGCCTCGACCTGAGCAGCTTCCATGCTTTCTTTTTGTTCCGCGGTCAGATCAAGCGTTTCACACATGCGCATGAGCTCTTTTTCAACACCCATCCCTCTCTCCACTCCAGGCGGTGGCGGCATGTCCGGCGGCGGCGGCGGTTCCTGTGCGAAACCCGCGATTGCCGTCAAGCTCATGACCACCATGCAGAAAATCAGTTGCCTCATTGTTGCCTCCTTCTGTAGATATGACGAATTGACCGGACAAAAGGTTTAATATTGATCTGCCTGATCCATCTTAAAGACAAATCCCCCTTTCCCCCTTTTTTAAGGGGGATTAAGGGGGATTATCATTTATTTATTTGAAGTTGTTATTTCTCTTCGATCCAGACTTTTTCCATCACGACGTTGGTAAGGGGCCGGTCCATTGCGCCAGTCTTGATACTGCCAATTTTTTCCACGATGTCCATACCTTCCACGACCTGGCCGATAACCGTGTGTTTGTTATTAAGATGAGGCTGAGCTGCCAGGCAGATAAAGAACTGGGAACCATTGGTATTGGCACCGGCATTCGCCATTGACATCGTGCCTTTTAAATGATTCATGTTCGGCGTGAACTCATCATCCACGCTGTAACCGGGGTCACCGCTTCCATTACCAAGAGGACAGCCGCCCTGGATCATAAAATCCTTAATGACGCGGTGGAATATCAGCCCGTCATAAAAACCCTTTTTGGTAAGACTTATGATATTTTCTACGTTTTTCGGCGCGTCGGCTGGATTCATCTTAACTACGAGCGTTCCGTAGTCTTTTACCTGGATATACATGTACGGTGTTTTCGGCGTAATATCCACGGGCGTCTCCACTTTCTCAGTCCTGGTGCCCCCGCATGCCAGGAGCAGCAATCCAGCAAGGACAATATATTTCATTATGCCTCCTTTGAATGCTTGTCATCTCCCAATTATATATAATTCCTTTCAAAAGTCAAATGCTTCGGTCGTGAAGTCATGGCTGCCTTGACATCAGGCATTGAATTAGATATAATTCGGTCTTCGGAATTTGCCAAAGGCGAATTCCAAGGAGGACTTATCGGATGGAGAACCATACTAATGAGCAGATCAGCAAGATGTTGGAATCGTCGTTCGTCACACCCAAAGAAGGTGACATTGTAAAAGCCACGATCATAAAGCGTTCAAAGAACGGAGTTCTGCTAAACCTTGGGTTGAAAGCCGAAGGTTTTTTACCTTTTGAAGAATTTACGGTCCCCGCGGACGCGGTGGAAAGCAAAGAAGTTTTTGTTTTTCTCGAAGCGTATGAAGACCGGGATGGATTTCCCGTTATCTCAAAGAAAAAAGCGGATTTCCAGCTTGCCTGGGATAAGATCCGCCACCTGTACGAGAACGGCGAGCTTACCATGGCAACGGTCCGTAAACGGATCAAGGGCGGTTTCGCGGTCGACCTGCTTGGCGTCGAGGCGTTCCTGCCCAGCTCTCAGATAGAATTTAAGGCGCAGTCTGAGCCCGATGCGATGCTGGGCCAGACCGTCGGGGTCAAGATCGTCAAGATCAACATGATGCGCAAGAATATCGTGGTCTCCCGGCGCATGGCGATGGAAGAAGAACAGGAAAAAAGCCGGAAGAAGATCTTCAGCAAAGTTAAGTCCGGCGACATCATCGATGGCACGGTCCGCAACCTCACCGACTACGGTGCCTTCATCGACATCGGCGGTGTGGACGCGCTCCTGCACATCAGCGATCTTTCATGGGTCAAGGTGACCCATCCCGGCGAGATCGTAAAGGTCAACGACCGCATCAAGGTCAAAGTACTTCTTATGGATAAAGCCACGGGCAGGATCTCGGTCGGCCTTAAGCAGCTTTCGCCGCACCCGTGGGAAGCGATCGAGAACAAATACCCGACCGGCACCAAGATCAAGGGCAGAGTGACCAAGGTCGTAGACTACGGCGCATTCGTGGAACTCGAGAAAGACGTCGAGGGGTTCGTTCATGTCTCCGAAATATCATGGTCAAAGGACGTCACTGTTCCCGGCGAAATGCTCAAGGTCGGTGATGTAGTCGAAGCCGTGATCCTTTCAGTGGACCGTGAAGAACGCAAGATCTTCCTGGGTATGAAACAGACCCAGCCTGATCCCTGGTCCATGGTTGAAGAGATGTTCCAGGTCGGACAGAAAGTCACCGCCAAAGTCACGAATCTTAAGGATTTTGGCGCGTTCGTGCGCCTGCCCGACGGCATCGAGGGACTGATCCATGTCAATGACTTCTTCTGGGACAAGAAAGTCAAAAAAGCGTCGGATTACCTGAAAAAGGGACAGCGCGTGGAAGCGGTGATCCGCTCGATCGACCGGAAAAACCGAAAGATCTCGCTGAGCATCAAGCATACCAAGGAAGACCCATTCACGAAATTCGCGGAAAAATTCACCGAGGGCGCAAAGACCACGGGTAAGGTCAGCGATATCCTACCCAAGGGCCTGCGCGTCATCCTGGAAGATGGCCTGGAGGAATTCATTCCCTCCAAGTATCTCGGCCGGCGGACCAAGAAACCCAAGGATAATTACAAGCTGGGCGAAGAGATCGAAGTCACCATTAAAAAGATCAATCCGAAACTGCGCCGCATCATTCTCAGCGAGAAAGAGCCGGTAAAGGCCGCGCCCAGGAAAAAGGACGAATCGGTAAAGCAGTTCACCGAAAAGTACGATAAGTTCACGATCGCCGACATCATCGGCGCCCAGAAACTCGAGGAAGAAAAAGAAGAACCCGAGGAAGAAGACACCGAACAGGAAGAGCAAGATACAGAAGAAGAAAATCAGGAAGAAAAATAACAGCGCTTGGCAGTACTGTATAATCTGGGCTGCAAACTGAACCAGTACGAAGGTTATTGCCTTCGCCAGAAATACGCCGGTGATGATGATGTCATCATACTCAATACCTGCTGCGTCACCAGAGAAGCCGAAACCAGATCGATCCGGCGCTTCAAGCACCTGGCAAGGAAATTCCCCGATAAAAAGATAATCGTCACCGGGTGCACGTGCCGGCTTTTGCCGCACGAATTCTCCAACGCCCACTTAATCATCGATAATATCCGCCGAAACGGCATTATCGACGGCATCTTTCCGCTGCCTGACCGGTCCCGCTTCTTCTTAAAGATCCAGGACGGATGCAACGGGAAATGCAGTTATTGCGTGGTCCCTTATCTTCGCGATGTGATAAGCAGCAAGCCTTTCGCGCGGATCCGGGAAGAGATCGATTGGGCTATTAAATGCGGTTTCAACGAGATCGTCCTGGTTGGCGCCAATATCGGACTTTATGGTTTGGACAGCGGTTCATCGCTGACGGCGCTGGCCCGCGAACTCGGATCGATCCCTGACCTGCCGCGGATCCGTCTTTCATCGATCGAGCCGACCTTTATCATAGCCGATCTGGTATCCGCGCTCAAAGGTCTGCCCCTGTGCCGGCATTTTCACATCCCTATACAAAGCGCCGACGACGACATCCTGCGCGTCATGAACCGGGGCTATACGGTGCGCGAACTTGCGGAAAAGATCGAGCTGCTCGACCGGTCTTTCCCGGACGCGGGCCTGGGTGCCGATATCATCGCCGGTTTCCCGGGCGAGGATAACGAACGCTTTAAGAACACATACCGCTTTATCCGGGAACAGCCATTCATGCATCTGCATATCTTTCCCTATTCGCCGCGGCCGGTCACCAAGGCCTACGAACTGGGAGATCCGGTGAGCACGACTGAAAAGAAAAAGCGCCTGTGGGAGCTTAAAAACCTGATCAAGGACAAGAACAAGGTTTTTCGCCAGGCCATGCTCGGGAAGGCATACCAGGTGACCGTGGAAAGGAAAAAGGACCGCCTCTACGGATTGTCCGACACATATGTCCGCGTGCTGATCAACGAAGGCGAAGAAAAAGATCTGCGCCTCGTGCGGATCACAAGCGTATCGGACCGCGAGACCGCGGGCGTTGTCGTTGGACATGAGTAAACACCGCATCTATATAAAGACATTCGGTTGCCAGATGAACAAGAACGACTCGGACGTGATCTACGCGCTGATATCGTCGGCCGGCCACGAACCCGCGCAGGATCCACAGGACGCCGATGTGTACCTGGTCAACACTTGTTCGGTGCGCGCGCATGCGGAAAAAAGAGCTGTTGGCCATATTACATCCATGAAAAAATGGCGCATCGCGTCGGCGGAGCGCGTGCTCGGAGTAATCGGCTGCATGGCGCAGAAAATGGGCGCGGATATCGCGGTCAGGTTTCCTTATGTCGACCTGGTCCTGGGTCCGGACTCGTACGCACAGATCCACCGCCATATTGATAACATCTGCGCAAACCGCACCAAGATCATCGACACGAGCCTATCGGACACGACATACTGCGGCATCTACCATAATCCACGCGGGATCACCGATTTTGTCTCGATCATGCGCGGCTGCGACAATTTCTGTTCCTACTGCGTTGTCCCCTTTGTCCGGGGCCGGGCGCGTTCGCGACCGGCAGAAGATATCATCACCGAGATCGCCGGCCTGGTGGCTGGAGGGGTCAAGGATATCACCCTGCTCGGCCAGAACGTCAACGAATATTCCTACTCAAACATCGGTTTTGACGACCTGCTATCCATGGTCGCTGAACGCACCAGCGTTTTCCGGCTCCGCTTCCTTACTTCGCACCCAAAAGATCTTAAGCCTTCCATCATCGGAGCGGTAAGCAAACACCGCAACGTATGCGACTGGTTCCACCTTCCACTCCAGTCGGGGTGCGACCGCATACTATCTCTGATGAACCGCAGCTACACTGCCGCCGCGTACTCAAACCTGGTCGCGCAGATCAGGAATACCCTGCCCGAGGCAACGGTCACCACCGATATCATCGCCGGGTTCCCGACCGAAACCGACGCGGAATTCGAGCAAACACTGACCTTGCTGGAGAAGATCCGATTCGATAACATTTACATGTATTACTACTCGCCGCGGGAAGGCACCGAAGCCGCGAAACTCGAAATACTGCCCGAAGAAAAACGCAAGCACCGTCTGCAGACCCTGATCGACCTTCAGAACCGCATATTTAAGGAACGCATGAACGAGATGGTAGGCAAGACCTATGAAGTTCTTTTTGAATCGGGATCGTTAAGCGGCGGCGCCAGGGGCAAAACCCGCGGTAACACCGATGTGATCGTCCGGGAGAAGATCGCGCCGGGCGAGATCAGGCAGGTGCTGATCTCGGAAGTACATGGCATAACGCCGGTCGGTGTAATACAATAAATATCGTCATCGTCTGAAATACACATCCCCCATCCCCCCTTTTCTAAAGGGGGAAAAAGGAGGATTATAATAATAAAATATTGACTTGCTCTGTCAATCGATCAGTATCAGTCCCGTGTAAGTGCACGGGTCATCCAGTTTCTTGACGACCTCAAGCTTCAAACCGCAGTTCCTGACCGTCTGGTACACGTCAATGCCGCATGCCTCCATAGCCGGCCGGGCGTCTTCCGGGAACCGGCAAGGTTTCGTCAGATCGCATTTCGCGCAGAACCGACATGGTCCTGATGCCATGCCGAATGCTTTATAATGACCGTCAAGAAATATCGTGCGCTCAAGCCTGGACACCATCTTTTTGAACCGCATCCGGAGCGTGCGCTCTCCCCGGTAACGGATGTTCTCCACCTGGATCAATAGAGCCCTTGAATATTCCTTCATCATCTTTCTGGTGTAGTCGGGCGTCGGCGAGTGCGGCGGACAGGTGTACCGCGTATTGTAACAATCACATCCGTACTGACACTTCAGGCGCACCCAGTTCCCGATGACTACATTTCTGGCACTGACGATCCGCGCGCGCGTCGCTCCCAGTGCCAGTGCTTGCTTGACGTATTTCCTGAGATCACTCATGGCCGCTCCTTTTTATTGTTTCCAGATCCATGACCGTGTTTATTTCCAAAGCGCTTTTATCCTGCCGGATACGCTTGACCCGGGCGAACCTTAAAGCATACCGCGAATCATAATGAGGGCTGTCCTGCACGTCATTGAACTCGATCTCCACCACGACCTCGGGTTTTACATATATTGTCCATTGGTCCTCATGCACCTTTATCTGCGGCAGGGTTTTGGTAAGCCAGCCCATCATCTCGTCGGTCAGTCCCTTGAATGTCTTGCCTACCATCAGGTATTTGGTGCGCGTTTCATCCAGCACGCCGAGATGGAGGTTTGACAGCCAGCCTTTGCGCCGACCGTGTCCCCGTTCTGCCGCCAGGATCACGCAGTCGGCGGTGTGGACCCGCTTTATCTTGAACCAATACGCCCCGCGCTTGCCGGCATGATACCCGGACGACAGCAGTTTGACCACAACACCTTCATTCCCCTGATCGATCGATTCCTCGAAAAATCGCCGGGCCTTGTCCAGGTCCGCCGCCGCGAGCCGCGAAGCCAGATACGACGCGGGCATGATGTCCTTCAAAATACCCCGCCGCTTTTCATAATCCCAGGATGTCATATCCTGCCCGGCCGCGAACAGGATATCGAAGATCCTGGGCACGACCGGCACCGCGGTCTGGACCGCAGCGATGTTTTTTTTGCGGGTGGTCCGTCGGGCGAGTTTCTGAAATGCCACGGCCCGTCCGTGGCTATCGATCCCGATCGCCTCGCCGTCAACGATATAGTCTCCATTGACCGGTACGTCCTGCATCATGAGCACGAGGTCGGGAAAGTGGCTGGTAATATCCTTGAGGTACCGGGAAAAGATCTTGACATCCTTCCCATGCCGGTGCACCTGAATGCGGATGCCATCCAACTTGTGCTCGAGAGCCAGACCTTCATTCCCATGTTCGCTGAAGATCGTATCCAGCGACTCTGCGACCTCGGCCAGCATCGGCTTGACCGGTTGGAAAAGCCTTATCGACAGATCACGGATGCCATCCCGGCCCTTGACCAGGAGGTGCGCGTGCAGCTTTGCCAGGCTTGGTTCGTGCAGGCTTGCCCTTTCCAGGTCCCCCTCGTCGAGCTCATGGAACCGCGCGATCGCTTGCCGCACCAACCCCTCGCCCGCCCCCTGCCGCAGGTCCCCGAGGATCAGCGCTGAAAGGTATCGCTTGTCCAGAACATCGAGCCGCATGAAAAGCGGGCGCAATAATGCGACTTTTTCTTGTCCCCTGGCATTCAGTGAGCGTTCGAGATAACCGTCCACGGTTTTCAGGTCAACCGGTTGTCCACCGACATAAGCGGTTGAGATCAGCGACGATAATCCTTTCCAGGCAAGGTTCAATTTTCCCTGGCGGATCGTTCCGGAAATAAAAAAGACCCCGATCTCGGCTTCACCAGGGTCAAGTTTCCTTAAGAACTGCCATATGATCTCAATTTTTTCGTTACGGCCCGCAGCTTTACGGATCAGGGTGCTGTATTGCACCAGTTCGCTGAAGAACATTCTCCCCCTCGCGAAAACGATCCTTTAGGACATCAGTCAGTATTGAACGTTATTTCACCTTTAAGCACGGTGGCTTTGATCGCGGTGTTCTTTTTGAACGCTCCGGATATGATGCTCTTGGAGAGCGGGTTTTCGACCAGGCACTGGATCGCCCTTTTCAAAGGCCGGGCGCCATAGACCGGATCAAACCCTTCATGGGCGAGATGGTCAATCACCTGGTCATCGAACCGGAGTTCGTAACCGAACTCCTGGGCGTTCTTTGCCACTTTTTTGAGTTCCAGCGCGACAATGGATTTGATATCCTCGAACTGGAGCGGCTTGAAAACGATGACCTCGTCAATACGGTTCAAAAATTCGGGTTTTACACTGCGCTGCAGGATCGTGTAGACCTCGCCGCGCACTTTTTCATAGTCGTATTTGCCGTTCTTAAGGCTTTCCGTGATCACGTCGCTACCCAGGTTCGATGTCATGATTATGATGGCATTCTTGAAATCGACGGTCCGGCCCTGCCCGTCGGTAAGCCGGCCGTCGTCGAGCAGCTGTAACAGGATGTTGAAAACTTCGGGATGGGCCTTTTCGAATTCATCGAAGAGCACCACCCGGTAAGGCCGGCGTCTTACCGCTTCGGTCAGCTGCCCGCCTTCCTCGAACCCCACGTATCCCGGCGGCGCGCCGATCAGCCGCGAGACCGTATGTTTTTCCTGGTACTCGGTCATATCGATCCGGACGATGGCATCTTCCGTGTCGAACAGGAATTCAGCCAGCGCCTTTGCCAGTTCGGTCTTGCCGACGCCGGTCGGACCAAGGAAAATGAAAGAACCGATGGGCCGCCGCAGGTCCTTCAAGCCCGCACGCGAACGGCGGATCGCGTCGCTGACCGCGGTCACCGCGCTGTCCTGGTCGACCAGCCGCTCATGGATGCGCTCTTCCATTCTCATGAGCTTGTTCAATTCCGATTCCAGCATGCGCGCTACCGGTATTCCGGTCCAGGAAGCGATGATCTGCGCGATATCATCTTCCGTGACCTTGTCGTCGATCCCTTTCTGTTTCATCCACTGCGATTTTTTCTGTTGGAACTCTTTTTGCAGCCGATCGGTCGCGTCCCGCAGTTCCGCCGCTTTTTCGTACTGCCTCAAGTCGACCGCCTTTTTGCCGTCTTCGATCAGCCCTTCAAGCTTTTTTTCCATGTCTTTCAGCGCGTCCGGCATCGAGTAGATCTCGATGCGCGCGCGCGCGCAGGCTTCGTCAATGAGATCGATCGCCTTATCCGGCAGATGCCGTTCCGTGATATAGCGGTCTGAAAGTCTGGCCGCCGCCAGGATCGCGCTGTCGTCAATGACCACGCCATGGTGCGATTCATACCGGCTCCTGAGGCCCTTGAGGATCGCGATCGTATCTTGGACCGAAGGTTCGCCGACGAAAACCGGCGCGAACCGGCGTTCCAGCGCCGCGTCTTTTTCGATGTGCTTGCGGTATTCGTTCAATGTGGTCGCTCCGATGCACTGAAGCTCGCCGCGCGCCAGGGCAGGTTTGAGCATGTTAGATGCGTCGATCGCGCCTTCGGCCGCACCCGCGCCCACGATCGTGTGCATTTCATCGATAAAAAGAATGATCTCGCCCTTGCCTTTACGGATCTCGTCCATGACCGCTTTTAAACGTTCCTCGAACTCACCCCGGAATTTGGAACCCGCCACCAGCGCTCCCATGTCCAGGGCCAGGATGCGTTTATCCTTGAGGATCTCCGGCACGTTCTTCTCCACGATCATTGAAGCGAGCCCCTCAACGACGGCGGTCTTCCCCACGCCGGCGTCACCGATCAGCACCGGATTGTTCTTGGTCCGCCGCGACAGCACCTGGATGACCCTTTTGATCTCGTTCTCGCGTCCGATCACCGGGTCAAGACTGCCCTTTCGCGCCAACGCCGTGAGATCCCGCGTGAACCGTTCCAGCGCCATATACTTATTTTCCGCGTCCTGATCGGTCACCCGCTGAGACCCGCGTATGACCTGCAAAGCCTGGTAAATTCTTTCCTTGGTAATACCGTAGTCGCGGAGCACGCGGGCCGTATCGCCTTCGCCTTCGCCGGTGATCGCCAGCAGGAGATGCTCGCAGCCGGTATATTCATCCTTCATGCGCTCGGCTTCTGCCTGCGCCTGGGCAAAAAGCCGCTTGCTGCGTGGCGTGACATAGATCTGCCCGGTCCCGGCTCCGCCGTAGACCTTTGGTTTCGCTTCCAGCGTGGCTTCGAGCCGCCTTTGCACGACATCGGGCGCCACGTCGATCTTCTTCAGTATTTTCGGCACGAGGCCGTCTTCCTGCCTTAATAACCCCAGGAACATATGTTCGGTGTCAAGTTCCTGGTGGTTGTATTCTTCCATGATCTCCTGCGCCAGGGCAAGAGCTTCCTGGGCTTTTTGCGTAAATCTATCGTATCTCATATTTCACTAATATATTAGACAAAAAATATGGCTTTGAGTTTATGCTAAATGATGAAATTACAGCAGAATTAGTATGCAAGCGACCACCCATAACCCGATCGATATCAGCAGTGCGGCATCGGTAAACAAAAGGCGGTCGGGCGTGTCAGCCCCGCTTTTTTTGTCCGCGATGTACAGGTAACGCAGCAACCCGTACATGACCAGGGGTATTGTATAGACAAGACGTTTTGTATGAAATTTGATTATGGTCTCGGGCGAAAGCGTATATATGCAGTAAGAAACAATACAGGCTGTGACCGCAACCGTGATAAGCTGGGTCAGCATGGGCAGGGTATATGATCCGAGCACTTTTCTTTGATCTGCGGCAGTATCGCCAAGCATGACCATTTCACCCTTTCTTTTTAAAAGCACGATGAACAGGGCGAGAAGGAACGTGCAGACGATCAGCCAGGACGAGATATCCACCCTTATGACCGCCGCTCCGGCCACGGCCCTAACCACGTAGGCGCCGGCGACAAAGAGCACGTCAAGGATCACTACCTGTCTTGCCCAGAGCGAATACAGCGTCATCAGGGCCAGGTACAACAGGCAGACATAAAAGAAATGCCGTTCGATCGCGAAAGCGCACGCAAGCGCGATCAGCGCGAGCAGTGCCCCTAACATCAGAGCATGATCGCGCCGGATCACACCGGAGGCGATCGGTCGGTTTTTCTTGGCTGGATTGATCTGGTCTTCGGCATGATCGATAACGTCATTGAGGATATAAGAACTGCTGCTGATCATGGAAAAGATTATGAACGCGGCTATGCTCCTGATGATGTTTGCGGGATCATGGAACTGCCGGCTGAAAATGAGCCCGGCAAAGACGAACACGTTCTTGATCCACTGGTTAGGGCGAAGGAGACGGAGGTAGGAGGACAGTGCTGTCATTGTCCTTAAATTCTAAATACTAATTTCTAAATCCTAAACAAGCACTAAGCACTAAATACCAATGTTCTAAATAAAAAAAAGTTTTGGATTTTGGATTTTGGATTTGTTTAGAATTTAGAGCTTCGGATTTAGGATTTACCATTTGATCTTCAGGGGTGATTCACGCCTCATTCGTTTAATTCGCATTGTCGTTTCATTCGTTCTATTCGAGCCTTATTCGTCAAATTCGTGGTTTAGAACTCCGTCGCGCTTGTGAAGGTGAAATCCTTTATCCGAACATAGGGCACGATCGAACCCCGAGCGAACCTGCCCCCGTACCCTGGCTCATCGGGAACGCAGCAAGTCCCCCTGGAAATTCCATCGATATTTTTAAACGCTCTGAAAACATTCTCCGTGAACCGCAGGTTTTTCAATCCCTTTGTAATAATACCGTTTTCGATCAGGAATGTTCCGTCCCTGGTCATTCCCGTAATGGTCAGTTTATACGGATCAATGACATTCGTGTAATGGAGCCGCGTGACCAGGATGCCCTTCTTTGTCGTCCTGACCAGGTCGTCAACCGTTGATCGTCCGCCTTCCATGACCAGGTTGACCGGCAACGGACCAAAAGGATTAGGCGCGGCCAGTGCATGGCCGGTCGTCGCCTTGCGTGCTTTGCCCGCGGTTTGGGAATCGTAGACCACGTTTTTGGCGATCCCTTTCTCAATGAGCACCATTTTTTTCTTAGGCACGCCTTCGAAATCAAAAGGGATCGCAAACCCGGCGGCATTGAAGGGATCATCAGCGAGTGTAACGCGGGAACTTACGACCTTGGTCTTGAGCTTACCTGCAAGGAATGATCTGCCCTCTTCGTAGAGCTTACCGTTGAACGCGTAGAATGCAAGATAACCCAACAGATCGGCCATGGCAAGGGGTTCGAAAATGGTCATGTACTCTCCCGGCACGCATTCCGCCGGGTTTATTGAAAGCAGCGCCTTGTCAGCAGCGGTATTAGCCAAGCTTTCGAAGTCAAGCGCCAAGACATCGCGGGAGCCGGACTGCACGTAACCCGACGAAGTATCGGTCGACATCACAATGTTGCAAAAAATATCGGCGGACGTGTTATAGGCAAAAGTGCCAGCTGAATTGCCGATCGCGATCTCAGCTGATCCGTTGGAGACCGATCCAAAAGCCTTGAGCTTCTTCTGCGCGGCTACGCCGACGATCACCCCGACCGCCTCTGCCCGTTTGCGGTCGGTATACCCGGCAGTTGATCTTTTGTATGTGACGGCCTTTTTATAGCCCCGCGGATCGGAACGCGGCAGGCTGGCGAGATCAGGATTGTCACGCTGCAGTTTAGCGATCGTTTCTGACCAGTTCTGAGCTTCCCTGATCTTTCCGGTTTCCAGCGAATTGGTCATGGCATAACCGACCTTTTTTCCGAAGACCGATCTTATCGATACGGTTGTATTGGCTTCCTGGACATTTTGATGGATGTAGTTATTGGCGAACCGGGTCAGCGCCTGGCTGAAATTAAAGACCATGACCTCAACCTGATCTGCCCTGGAGTCACGGAGGACCGACGAGATAAGTTTCTTGACCTTAGGCATTCCGATCATAACGCTCCTTTCCCCTTGAATGACGGCATGGGCAACCGATCAACTGTAATCAACGCCGCTTTTCTTCAGGATATCCTGGGCTGACGATGCGATGAACGCGTCCTTGTGCCGCGCTGCGGCCTGAAGGAATTGTCTTGCTTTCTCGGTGTTCAGTAACGCCAGCGCGTTCAACGCGGCCTCTTTGGTGGCATAAAGCAGTTCGCTTTTGAATATCGCCCGTTCGGCCAGCACATCGGCAACAGCATCGATCACCGTATCGTCACCAACCTTGCCGAGGACACGCAGGATCTCCTGTCTGAATTTTTCCTCTTTTTCGTCCGGGATACTGCGCCGCTGCTTCAGCCAGTTCAACGCGGCGGGAAGCTTCGGGCGCACCGTTTCCCGATCCAGATTTTTCATGGCCGCGATCACGGTCCGCGGGTATTTGCTGTTCAGCGCCTTTTTATAATATTCTATCGTGCCGGGCGCTTTGTACTGCTGCAGTGCTTCAATGACATCGGCCTGCACGCGTTCATCCGGGTCCTCGACCAGCGGCCCGATCACGCCGATCACACTCTCCAGCTTAAGTTCGCCGAGAATGTAGACGCCGTTGCGCCGGATGAACCATTCCGATGAATTAAGCATCTTCGAAACCTCGGCAATGGCTTTCTCGCCGACCCGGATCAGCACGTCAATGATCTTCATGCGGACCGTGCGGTCCTCGGCCTCGCGCAGCGTATCGACTAGCATCGGGACCGAGAGCTCAGCCATGGCAACCAGGGCTTCCCGGGCCTCGACGAACGAGCCCTGATCCCATAACAGAGACACCATTTCCGGCACGTAATTCTGGTCCTTCAATTGGGTAATGACCTCGATCACCTTTTTCTTTTTGTCCATCAAGGTGGCTTCCTTACGCATGAGGTGTTTGCCGAACTTTTTTGATACCAGCTGCAACAGATCGTTCAGTTTCAGCTGTCCCGATTTAACATAAATACTTTTCAACGCCTCGATCACGCGGTCGAACGTCTTCAGTTCGGATTCTGCGTCCGCCATTGTGTCCAGCCGGTCCACGATCGTCTGCACCAGGTCATAATTTTTCTGCTCAAACAACTTGGGGATGAATTTCATCATCTCATCGATCCCCTTAATGCGCGCCTCATGGGAAACGTCGCGTAGCTGGGGGAAGATCCGCCTCAATTCCATTTCGATGTTCCGGCTCTGGAACCGGTCGGCTTCCTTGGTACCCTTGGTTGTTTTCAGCTCGCTCATCAGACGGCTCACGATCTTCTCAAAATTGAGTTCGGGTACGTTGACACGCAGGGTCGACAGGATGTCCGGCAGCCGCGTGCCCGTAACGTTCTTCAGGATCTCGACGATCTCGGTTTCAGTGTCGCCCGTCTTGCTCCGCGCCTTGGCGGAAATGATATCGACCAGGTCCTCGTCGGGCATGGTCGGGATCAGCGTCTTGAATAAGGTGGCCAGCTTTTTGTTCTCGATCTTGTGCATCGCAATGTTTTTCTTTATCGTGGGTGAAAGGAACGACAGGATCCGCGAAAAAACGAGTGAATATTCATCCCACCTTCCCTCGCCGTACTGGTCAGCGACGATGGCCGACAGTTTCTCGAGCCCGGCGATGACCTTGTCCGTCTGGACATTCGACGGTTCCGCTCCCATGACCCCGACGCCTGAGAGAAAACTGCCCAGCTGCTTCACGCGCTCCTCGTCGCTGACCGCCGTGTCCACGGTGACCAGCGACTCCAGGAAGTTGTCCCAGTTTATCTCATGCATCTCCTGCTCGGACGAGACTACGCCGACCCGGAATTTATTCACCTTGATGCCAAGAATGCCTTTTGTTTTCATCATGGAAACGATGTCGCCGTAATCTGCCAGATCAACTGGGGTCGCTGCCATGACCGTGAAAAACTCCCTGAGCTGTTCATCTGAAACATCGACGCTGAAGGTTATGCTTTTGACATCGAGCTGCCCGAACCGGTCCACCAGGCTCCTCACGATCGGCAATCGCTTTGATTCAAAGCGATCCTCATCGATCATGATGACGTCCTCGATGATTACTATCGACAGCGACTCTTTTTCCATGGGAACTTCCTTGAGCATGATCTTGACCTTCTGAATGATCGGCATGAGCGACGGGTGGCCCTTGGGATAGGTCCGGCTGATATTGATGCCCAGCCCGATCTGTTTTATGAATTCGGCGTGGAACTGCGAAGTCAGGTCAGCCATGATGTATTATTTCATCTCCACTTTGTATTCATAAGCCATGACCGTCAGGTTATCTTTGATCAGTTCGCCGATCTCGTGGTAGATAAAGAACGATTTCGTCGCCGCGTACAGGTTGGCGCCCACGTAGATCGAATTTTCATCCGCGTTCTTTTGCAGGATCTGGGCTCGGGTAAATCCCGCGGTCACGATATATGAGCTTTGCATGCTTTCCTTCACGTTGTGGACAAAGACCTTATCCATCTCACACCCGATCTTCAATCCGATGTTCTTCCGGGAATCCTTCCGCGCGTATTTTTGCAGCTTCAAGATCATCTCTTCACCGCTTAAGACCGCCATATGCGGCGCAAAGCCGGAACCCTTGGTAAGACCGAAAACGCAAACCATTTCATCGCCAATGACCTGGTACACGCTGCCTTTGTACGAGGTCACGATCGTCGAGAAAATGCTGAAGATATCGTTCAAGAACGACATGACTTCCTCGGCCTGCATGGCTTCGCACATCGACGTGAACCCGGATATGTCGGCGCGCAAGAAGGTCAGGTTCGTCTCCTCGAAAGGAAGGTCACTGAACTGCCCGATGAAGCTGCCGCAGAATGGACAAAAATTCGACGGACGCTCAATCGTTTTTTCACATTGGTGGCATTTTATCATCATACCTCGAGCAGCTGCCGGTATTCCTGTTTGGCCAGATAGAATTTCTGGTTTTCCGGTCCCAGTTTCGACTTTATATCGTTGAAAATGACAAGGGACCGGCTGCCATAGTAACGGCTTTTATCGTCATCCCCGCTGCGGTGTGAAGCGACCGCGAGCTGGCACATGCTGCGCGCGATCAAAGGCGGCAGTTTGATTGTCTCAGCGATCGTCATCGCTTGCCGGATCATGTATTCCTCCTGATCCTGCTCAAATTGCGACAGTTGGACCAGGGATTCACATTCGATGTCCTTTTGATAGAATTTTTGGGCGATATGTATGGCATTCTTCAAGAAATCAGCGGCTTTGGTCTGATCACCCAGGTTGATAAAGGTCAGTGCCTTGTAAAGATCGATCTCTGCCAGCATGTTCTCCCGCGCGAATTGACCGGCTTTCTTGTCGATGGCTTCAAGGTACTTCATTGATTCAACCCGATCTTCCTTCTTTGATAACAACAGGGCAAGACGGGCGCCCGACCGGACGACATTATCGATATTGCCGATCATTTCCGCGGAGACGTAAATGTCGAGATACTGCTCCCTGGCCTTCTCATAATTGCCGATCAGGCAATAAATATCCGCGGCTAGACCTTTGAACTGGATAATGCGCCGGATCTCCTCGGTCTTGGAGAACATCTCGATACCGTAAGTGAGATATTCAAGCGCTTGTTCGTAGTTGCCCAGGTCCTTGTGCAGGTGGGCGAGGTTGTACAGGCACGCAACCTCGCCGTTGCGGATGCTGCGGCTCCGGGCGATGTTCCAGCTGACATTATAGTACAGCAGGCTTTTTTCATACTCATATTTCCCGGCGTACGCGAACCCGAGATGCGCATTCAGTATAGTATTCAGGTCCTGGTTGGGCTCATCGCATTTCTGGATGCCGGTCAGGAACAATTCCTCGGCGCTGTTGTACTGATTGGCCATGATATAGGAGTAACCCAAACGTTCAATGAACTGCAGTTCGTCCCGCAGAATACCGGCCTGGCGCGCGCTTTCAAGCCCTTCCTGCGCGGTCTCTTTCATCTTCTGGACATTGCCCGTGACCTCGTACAAATCGGTAAGGCTCAGCGATATCTCACGCGCCAGCTCATCCGGGACCTGGTTTTGCCATTCTTTCCGGATCTTGAGGGCGGAATTATAGAACGTGAAAGCCTGGTCGATCGCGAACAGGTTCTTGGCTTTATCGCCGGACAGCTTATTGTAATAAGCCGCTTTTTTCCAGTTCTCACCGTACGCGTAATGGAACCCGATATCTTCATAGAAATCCGATAACCGGCTCGCGTAGACATGTTCCATGAGCCCGCCGACCCGCTGATGCAGTTCCTTGCGTTTCCGGACCGGCAGCACCGAATAAGCCGCGTCCTTCAGAAGATTGTGACGGAATATCAAAACCGGATCGGTCTCACCTTTGGAGATCACGAAATACCCTTCACCCACCAGGAAATCCAGCCGGTCACTGATATCCCGGTTATCCAGAAGTTCCTCCAGGATCCGGAAGTTAAAACTGTACCCGAGAACCGACGCGTGGTCGACGATCAGACGGTCGTTGGAAGGCAGCGAATCAATCGTTGCCATGACCACGCCATAGAGATCGTCCAGGAACGCCAGCCGTTGTTCCTTTTCGAGATACCAGCGTCCGGATACCTCTTTGATCATATTGGTACGGCGGGTGTTACGGATCGCTTCGATTGTGAACATCGGATTGCCGCCGGCTGACCTGAAGATGAAATCGACTAGTTTGGCGTCAACGTCACCAAGCAGAAAAGTCACAAGCGAGCGCACATCGTCAAAAGAAAGCGGCATAAGGTTCAATTCCTCGACTTGGACCGGGATCTTGACCACATAATCCCGAGATGGATTCACCAGGACCATCATCAAAGGCGTATCCTTCAATTCCGCAGCCAGGTAACTTATCAAATCCTTGGTCATGAAATCCACGCGATTGAATTCCTCGAAAATAACAACCATCGGCCGCTTTTTGCATTCATAACGCAAAAGGTCCCTGATCGCAGTTCGTATTTCCTCATCCACAGCACGTAGTTCTTCGGTCGAGATCCTCGGCAGGTCGCCAAACAGGAAATTGTTCAGACCTTTGATATCCTGGGGCGATAATCCCAACTGGGAACCGATCCGCTGGACCTTGGTTTGAGCGGCATCCTGCTTTTCCGCGTCTGAAATGCTGAAATAATTCTTAAGAAAAAACCTGAAAGGATAGTATGCCGACTGCACGTCCGCCGCGCACTGTGCTTCATAACAGTTATACAGACCATCTTTAGCCAGCTGTTTTTCGAACTCCTCTTTTACGCGCGTCTTGCCGATGCCCATTTGGCCGTTTATGACGCTGATGACCAGGCAATTCTTCGCCAGCCCCTGGGTAAGCGTGGTCAGGCGCCGCAGTTCATCGACGCGTCCGAATACCGGCAGCTGCAACACCCTCAGGAACAGGGCGTCTTCTTTTAATCCTTTAAGCATGTAGGTTTTGATCCGCTCTTTTTTCCCTTTTACCATGCGCTCGCCGAAGTCCTCGGTGACAATATACTCAAGCGCCCGGCGTGCGGTCGCGTCGCTGATCAGGATCTCGCCCGGCGGGCAGATCTCGGCCATACGGGCCGTGGTATTGATCGTGTCGCCGATCACGGTCAGGAACTCACCCATGACATAGCCGAAAAAAGCCCGCCCTGTATTGATGCCGATCGTGATATTGATGCTCTCAAGTTCATTGTTCGCAAGTTTCTGTTTCCGCCACTGCGCCTGGATCTCGAACGCACAGCGCATGGTCCTGATAATATCGTCGTGATGCGCGCGCGGCGCGCCGAAGATCCCCAGGACCCGAAGGTCCGGCAGGATCTTATTGGAAGTGCCGTCGAACGAATGAATGACGTCCTCAATGCGATTCAATGCCTCGCGCAGAAAGACCATGATCTTTTTGTACTCGGTGATCGTCGAAAGTTTCTCAAAACCGGTAAAATTGACGAAAACCGCGGTCAACAGCCTGAGCTCGCCGCCGAGCATGGCCAGCCGTTCCGATATCAGCTGTTTCCGACCAGCCAGGAATTGGGACCCGCAAACCGCACAGTAATTAGCGTCGTCTACGTTTTCCGTCGACTTGCAGTATGCACAGGTTTTCATGGCTCTCGTAATACGGCCTCCAAGCGCCGCAGCACTGACTTTTCCATCGAAAAAACGGAATATATCATAGGTTTAAGTCTAGTTTTTACGTATACCATCATACGTAGTATAACCATCTAGAAAAATATGTCAAGAAGAAAACCGGGCGGGAAAAGTTATCGTGAATTTAGTGCCGCTCCCCTTCTGGCTTTCCACGATGATCGTTCCTTCGTGATCATAAATGATCCTCTGGGCAATATAAAGACCAAGGCCCGTACCACCCTTTTTGGTCGTGAAATATGGCGTAAATATCTTGTCCTGTTCTTCCTTATTGATGCCCGGCCCGTTGTCCTGGATAACCAGGATCAGTTTATCTTTGTCCTGGGAAAATTCGATATTGATCTCGCCCGGTCGGCCGGTCAAACCGGATAACGCGTCGATGCTGTTGACCATGATATTCAAGACCGCGCGCTTAAGATCGTCGGGATGCCCGGTCATCTTCAGGTTGCTAGCGATCTGTTCAGTGAACTTATATCCCCGCTCCCGGGCTTGTTCGCGTACGACATTGGCCGAGTCCTTAATGACAAGACCCAGGTCAAAGACTTCCTCCCTTTTTACATGGGGTCTGACCAACCCCAGAAAATCGTTCAGGACCTGGTTCAAAGCATTTATCTCCTTGAGCAGCGTTCCGGTCAGCAGCTGGTAATCGGGGTTTTTCTGCGGGAACTCCCGCACCAGGCGCTGGCTGGCAATGGACAGACCGTTCAAAGGATTTTTGATCTCGTGGGCGAAATTGGCTACCAGGTTGCCTAAAAAACTTAAGCGTTCGGATTCCTTCTGCTCTTTCTCGAACGCCCGGATCTTGGTCACATCGCGGATAATGATAATGATCCCGGTAACTACACCCGCCCTGTTCAGCAAGGGATATGAAGCGTATTGTATGCGTTTGCCACCGAACAGGTCTTTTTCCTCCTCGATGCGGGTTTTGTTGTTCGTAACGTAGTTGATGCTGAAGATGTCCTGTTGACTGAATACCGCCAAATAACTGGCATGCATGACCGCGCGTTCCTCCATACCGCTGATCGCGCAGAACCTGTGGTTCACACCCGTGATCGTGCCCTTCTTGTCCAATAGCATCACTCCTTCCTCGATCGCGCCCAGGGTCCGCGAGAATAGTTCCTCCAGGTCGCGGTAGTTTTGGTATTTCACGAACATAAAGAGCAGGAAAAAACCAAGCATAAAGAGCGTAACAAAGACCGCGGCCAGTTCGAGCAGGGTCTTGCGGGTGTGCTGGTCATAGGAATCCAGGCTGATGCCGATCCGAAAAATGCCTACCACCTTGTCGTCCACCATGAACGGCTGGGCCAGCTCCAGGACATTGCGCTCATCGAACATGGCGATGCGCGTTACCTCCTTTTTCCCATTGAGCACGCTCATCAGCAACGAATCGCCCTCGATCTTACTGAGCGTTTTCACGTTGGGCGTGGCAAAAATAATGCCTTTCGAGTCCTGAAGGGCGAGGTATCTTATCAGCGGGTTTACCGAAATCTGGTTCAGGATCCGGTTGATGCCGAATTCCTGGTTGAACTGCTTTATATCCTCGGCTGACAGTTCCACCTGGTAGATTCGGTGGTTAGTTTTATAGATAAAACGGGTGTATTTGTTTTCACGTACAAGAAAATATTCATAGAAAATATTGCCGCTGCCCTTATAGACAGTATCCGAAAGGTTGAAAGGACTTCCTGACTTTATCAACAACTTTCCATCCTGTTCGCTAAAGACGGTAATGGAGTTCAGGCCAAAGGCGTGCCTTAGATCATCGAGCCTGGACCGGCTCAGGCCGGTTTCCTCGCAGTAATTCACGACATCAATGAGCTTGTCGATCACCTGGTCTTCGAGCATGGCTTCGCCGAAGATCGAGTTTTCCTGGACCAGCGCAACCAGCGACAGCATGGAACGCGCCTCATCCTTGATCAGGTCGAGCATGGTACGGCGGCTTGTTATCGTGCTGAAAATAAGAAAGAGACCGAGAATAACGGTCAGGATAATGGCGGTCAAGACGTACCTGGTCTGCTTCATGGGACCTTGATAATAATATTCACTACACGCCTGAAGTCAATGAGGACACGATTTCTCACCCCGCTCCCCTGATATTGACTTAACCTGCCTGATTCATATAATTCAAGTATTGTTATGGCAGGCGAATGAATCGATGAAGATAAAATATTGCCCCATTACCGTTCTGTGCATCCTTGTGCTCGGCGTTATTTTCCGCGTCGGCCAGTACGCCTGTAACCGCTCGCTCACCGAAGGCGAAGCACCCCTGGCAATGAATATCCTGGAAAGGTCGTACGCGCAGCTTGCCCAACCCCTTTCCTATGTCCAGGCGGCTCCGGTCGGGTTCCTTTTTATGCAGAAATTCATGGCCAGCACGTTCGGCAACACCGAATATACCCTGCGCTTCATCCCGTTGATCGCCGGCATCCTGGCGCTCGTTCTTTTTTATTATGCCGCGCGGGTATTTCTGGAAGGCACCGGTCTTTTGACCGCACTCGTTCTGTTCGCGGTCAATGACCAGCTCATCTATTTTGCATCGGAAATAAAGCAGTATTCGACCGACGTCATGTTCGCGACCGCGCTCCTTCTTCTGGGTCTATGGGTCATTAAAAAAAGTTACAGAATAATTCCGCTCATTCTTTTCGGCCTGTTCAGCGGGATCGCGATATGGTTTTCACACCCGTCCCTTTTCGTCAGTGCTGCCCTGTTTTGCGTCATTCTCGTTGCTTTGCGGCGCGACCACAAAACCCGGAACATACCATGGCTGGTCATCGCCGCGGTTATCGCGATCTCAAGCTGGCTGGCAAATTATATCGTCATCCTTGCGGCCGCAAGCCGGCAAGGGGAGCTTCTGAACTTCTGGCAGCGCAGTTTCATGCCGCTTCCTCCTTTATCATTTGCTGATATCGGCTGGATCGTCTTTGCGGCCATGCGCATTTTCAAAAATCCCGGCGGTTTTTCTGTCTATGACGCCCTGATCGCCGCGTGCGCGTGTCTGACCGGCCTGGCCGTATACTGGAAAACAAAAAAAATATATGCCTTAATCCTTATCCTGCCTATCTTGCTAACCCTTTTCGCGTCTGGCTTTCATATTTACCCGTTCGAGGGACGCCTCCTGCTCTTTCTTGTTCCCTTTATCGCGGTCATGATCGCGGCTGGCGCTGAAAAGGTAAGGGAAGTGTTCAGCCGGACGTCAAAAACCGCCGGGGCGCTGGCCCTGGCCCTGATTATGGCATATCCGGTCGGGTCTGCCTGCTACCATCTGGCTAAGCCCCGCGCACCCGAAGAACTCCGCCTTGTGCTGGTCGAGTTGCAGTGCAGGAGAGCGCCGGATCAAACGATCTATGTTTATTACGGAGCAGTGAACGCTTTTAAGTATTACGCTCGAACTTTTGGCTTTGAGACTGACGGCTATATTCAGGGCGTGGAAGCACGGGATAACTGGCAGAAGTATTATGATGATCTGAAAAAGCTTGCTTCAGGAGGACATAAACGGGCGTGGGTCATTATGTCCCATATCTCAACTTGGAACGGGGTTGACGAAGAAAAACTGTTCATCTCGTATCTGGATCTGCTTGGGAAAAAGGTGGATGCCATACGAGCGCCGGGCGCGGCCGCCTATTTGTACGATCTTTTTAAGGAAAATAATGAAGCTCATAGCGATCACTGATATCCACGGACGGTCCGGATTCTCACAAAGCATTGAGCAGACGATCGCCAGTGCCGACATCATGGTATGTGCCGGCGACATCACGAATTTCGGCGGGGCTGACGACGCGGCCAGGATCATCGAAGGACTCAAGGACCTTAACCCGCAGCTGTTCATGGTGCATGGCAACTGCGACCGTCCCGCTGTCAACCTGTTGTTGGAAAAGAACAACATCGGCCTCCACGGTAAAATAAAACAGCAGGATTCGGTGGCCTTCTACGGAGTGGGCGGCAGCATCAGAACTCCTTCCGGAACCCCGCAGGAATCCCCCGAAGAGGACTTTGAAACAATACTCGATCGTTATCAAAAGGAGCCGGCTTGTCGCTTTCATGTTTTCGTCAGCCACCAGCCGCCACTGAACACGGTCATCGACAAAACCATGATGGGCATGCATGTCGGCAGCAAAGCCATCCGCTCGTTCATCGAGCGGTTCCAGCCCGATGTCGCCATCTGCGGGCACATCCATGAAGCAAGGGGGAGCGACCGCATCGGGAAAACGATCATCATCAACCCTGGTCCTTTTCCCGCGCATTACGCGGAGATCATTCTTGCCGATGCGATTACTTATAATTTGCATTAACTTGACACCGGCGGCAAATTAGGTAAAGTAATGTACGATGCAGAGAAGTAATTATCTTATTAATTGTTTATTTAACAAATTACCAATCACCAATTACCAATCGGAATGGAGGTTTTCATGGCTAACATTGAATTAAAATCAAATGTCAGTTCGGTGACTATCTACAGCGACCGCGTCATGGTCACCCGGCATGGCCGCATCGAACTTGATAAAACGGCTGACATCGTGATCCCCGACCTTCCAGGCGCGCTCGATGACCAAACGGTCCGGGTCCGCGCGAAAGAACTTAAGGTCGGCGAGATCCAGGTGAAGACCGGTTATGCGAAAACCTTGACCCCAGCGGTCAAAAAGATCGAAGATAAGATAAAGAATTTGAAGATCGAGGACCGCGGCTTGGCCGATGAGGTAACGGTGCTGCATGACAAACAAAAATTCCTCGGCGCCGTGACCATAACCAGTCCTAATATAATTTCCAAGGAAATCTTTATGGGCAAATTAGCGCCCGATGCCTGGCGGCAGGCCTTGCAGTTCGTCGGCAGCGAGTCGGTCGACATTAAAAAAAGGATCGCTGAGATCGAGCTAAAACGGCAGGAGATAAAGGAAAAGATCGACGCGCTTAACAATGAAATGAACGATATCGCCGAGGTCAGCCAGAACTCAAAATCGATCATCTTCGATGTCCATCCGGAAAAAGCGCAAGCGTATGAACTCGACATCAGTTACATATTGTACGGCGCGAGCTGGCGGACATATTATGAACTCCGTTCCGATACATTGGCCGCGAAAGTCAACCTCTCTTATTTTGGCAAGATCAGCCAGCGCACGGGCGAGGACTGGGAAGACACGGGTATCATCCTCTCGACCGCGCTGCCGGCTTTGGGCGGCACGCCGCCAGAACCGTCACCATGGTATGTTAACCTGTACGTGCCGCGTCCAAAGAAAAGCGCAGACAGGATGATGGCAGCTGAAAGCCGAGCTGCGCCTGCCGCGCCGGCAGGACAAGCCGTGATGGATGAGGAATTCGAAGCCGCGCCCCCGGTCGACACCGGGATCGCGGTGTCATACCCCTTGCCAGGTAAGTACACCCTGAAGAGCGGCGAACCCGAGAAAAAATTAAAGATCGTCGAAGAACCTTTCGATGCCGAGTTCGAGTACGTGACGGTGCCGCGGTACGATGAGCATGCGTATGCCACGGGCAAGCTTAAGAACACGACCGATTACCTGTTCCTGTCGGGCGAAGGCAGCACGTACGTTGGTGATGACTTTACAGGCAAGACCGCGCTGGATACTATCGCGCCTGGCGACACCGCGATATTATCGTTCGGCGTTGATGACCGCGTGAAAGTGGAAAGGAAATTGAAAAAGAGCGATGTCACCAAGGGCGGACTCGTGAAAAAAGCGACTAGGTACGAATACTGTTATGAAAACACCATCAAGAACTTCCACAAGAAAGAGATCAAATGCAAGGTGCTCGACCAGATCCCCATTGCCCAGCATCCGGATATAAAGGTCACCAACGTAAGCATCGAACCGAAGCCGACCAGTGAGAAAGAAGCTGAACTGGGCATCTATGAATGGGTGATTCCGATCGCTCCCGAGAAGGAAACGAAGATCACGATCGCGTTCACGGTCGAGACGCCGGTTGATTCGACGATCGAAGGATTATAGCGAGCCGGCTGCCAGCATGGATGTTTTTGAAGCCATCAAGTGGCGCCGGTCAGTAAGGAAATTCAGCCCGCAGCCGATCGAGAAAGAAAGGCTACTGCAGATCCTGGAAGCCGCCAGGCTCGCGCCTTCTTCGAGCAACAGGCAAGCCTGGCATTTTGTGGTGATTGATGACAAAAAAGTATTGGAACAGATACCGAAGCAAGTGGCAATGGGTGATCGCCTTATCATCCCCTGGATAAAAGACGCGCCCGTTGTGATCGCCGGCTGCTATGCAAAAGCGCTGTCCCATTATATCGGTCAGATCTTCGACCATGAAAACTTCCTGATCGATATATCGATCGCCCTGACCCACATGGTCCTGGCCGCGACCGAGCTCGGCATCGGTACTTGCTACATCGGTTGGTTCAACCAGAAAAAATTAAGATCTCTTTTAGGTATTCCATCAGCTTATAAGATTGCCTGTTTGGTGGCGATGGGTTACCCCGCGGAAAAATCAACCCTCGAAGGTATCGGGGGCATATCGCCAAGAGCGCGTAAAGACTTGAAGGAGATCGTTTCTTATAACAAATTCGGCGCTAAGTTGTAGCGTTTCCTGCATCTTAACGGACTTAAGCCGTCAGGCTTTTATAAAACTCTTACGAGTTAATTCCTTTTTTCTGTGCGACTCCTGCGTTTCTTAATACAGTTCGAGGTACTTATCCAGCTCCCATTTCGTGACCTGGATCGAATACTCGTTCCACTCGTGCTGTTTTATTTCGTAATATTTCTCGAACATCGTCTCCCCCAGCACTTCCCGCGCCAGCTTGCTGTCATGATAGTACTCCAGGGCTTCCCACAGGGACCTCGGCAGCACATCTATGCCTTTCTCGTTAAGGTCGGGCTGGTCGATCTTGTAAACGTTCTCTTCTACCGGCCTGGGCGCCTTCATTCTGTTTTCCAGCCCGTCAAGGCCGGCACGGAGTATCAGGGCATACGCAAGATAGGGATTCGTCGCGGCATCGGCAGAACGCAGCTCCAGTCGCGTGCTCGCGGGGCGGTTCCTGGTGATGCGGGGAACCCGCACCAGGGCTGATCGGTTCATCTGGCCCCAGCATATATAGACCGGCGCCTCAAACCCGGAGACCAGCCGTTTGTAAGAATTCACGATCGGCGACAGGACAGCAGAGATCTCCTTAATATGTTTCAGGACACCGCCCAGGTAGCTGTACGCAAATTCCGATAGTCCATAACTGTCCCGGCCGTGAGCGAAAAGATTCACCTTTCCCTTGAAAATACTCTGGTGCGTGTGCAGGCCGCAACCCGCCATGCCATATAAGGGTTTGGGCATGAAGGTCGCGTAAAGGTCATGCTCTTCAGCCACCCGCTTGATCACGGTTTTCGCGGTGAGCAGGTTATCGGCGAGCTTCAGGGCATTCGTGTAACGAAGGTCGATCTCATGCTGACTCTTCCCCACTTCATGGTGCCCGGCTTCGACCACGATCCCGTATTCGGATATCTTCTGGCACATCTCCTTGCGGATCCTGAGCGCCAGGTCGCCGCCCAGGTCAAAATATCCGACCTGGTCATGGGGCAAGGGGCTGATACGGGTGCCGTCGCGCTTGAAGAGATAGAACTCCAGCTCGGTACCGACCATGAAATGCATGCCTTTTTTCCGTAATGTTTCAAGGTTACGCTTGAGCACGCCCCGCGGATCCACGGCCGACGGTTTGTGATCGGGGCCATACACATCGCAGATGAACCGGGCGGTCTTTTCTTCGTGCCACGGGATGATCGCGAAAGTATCCGGATCAGGCCTTAAGAACATGTCGCTCTCACAAATCCGTCCGAACCCCTCGACCGAGGAACCATCGAACCAGATACCATCCTGGAGCGCTTTTCCCAGTTCGGCCATGGTGATGGTTATGTTCTTAACCGAGCCGAGGATGTCGGAGAACCAGAGATCGACGAAATTGACCTTGTTCTTTCTTATCTGTTCGAGAATGCCGCCGTAACTTTTTCTCATTTACGTTTTCCCTTGAACTTCTTCATTGCCAGCACGTTCTCAGCCGTGGCTTTTGCCTGCGTGAATAGACCCAGGTAATCAGGCCCGCCGGCTTTGGAATCAGTGCCCGACATGTTGAATCCGCCGAACGGGTGAGCCGCCACCATGGCGCCAGTACATTTGCGATTCAGATAAAGGTTGCCGCAGAAAGCCTCTTTCTTTGCCCGCTCCAGTTTCTTGCTGTTTTTGGCATAAACCGCACCGGTCAAGCCGTACTCGGTATCGTTGAACAACTCGAGCGCATGATCAAAATCCCTGGCTTTGATCACTGCCAGAACGGGTCCGAAGATCTCTTCCTGGAATATTTTTGCCTTGGGGCTGTCGACCGCGATCACGGTCGGCTTCAAAAACCAGCCATTGCCCTGCGCCGGCGTGCCGCCGCAAAGTAACTTACCCTCAGCCTTTCCGGCACTGATATATGAGAGCATTGAATTGTACGCGCTTTCATTGATCACCGCGCCCATGTAATTACTGTAGTTCTTGGTCGGTCCAACGGTTATCGCTTCAACCGAAGGAATGAATTTAGCCATGAATTCATCGTAGATCTTTTCGTCCAGGATCAACCGCGAACAGGCCGAGCATTTCTGTCCCTGGAACCCGTAAGCCGATGCCCTCGCTCCCGCCACGGCACTATCGACATCCGCTTCAGCGTCCACAAGGATGGCATCCTTACCGCCCATTTCGGCGATGACGCGCTTAATCCAGATCTGTCCGGGCTGGGTCTTCCCGGCAAGCTCGACGATTCGCAGGCCAACGGCCTTAGAACCGGTAAATGCGATGAACCGGGTCTTGGGATGGCGCACCAGGTAATCTCCAGCGAGCGCGCCCGGACCGGTCATGAAATTGACCACGCCCGGAGGCAGCCCGGCTTCCTCCACGCACTCCATGAACTTCGCCGCGATCGCGGGTGAATCGCTGGACGGCTTCAGGATCACGGTGTTCCCGCTAACAAACGCCGCGGTGGTCATGCCCGCCAGGATCGCCAGTGGGAAATTCCACGGCGGCACGACCAAACCAACGCCCAGTGGGATGTAAGTCTGTTCGTCGCGTTCTCCCGGCAGTTGGAGTAGTTTCGGCCCCTTATCGTAGCGGAGCGCTTCCCGGGCATAGTAGTCGCAGAAATCGATCGCCTCGGCGACATCCGCGTCGGCTTCCAGCCAGTTTTTGCCGACTTCATAGACCATCCAGGCAGCGAGTTCCAGGCGTCTCTTCCGCATGATATTGCCGAGTTTGAAAAGATAGCCAGCCCGTTTTTTGGCCGGCACATACCGCCATGTTTCGAACGCCTTCAGGGCTGCGTTTATTGCTTTTTCGGCGATCTTCTCATCCGCTTTCTGGAAAACGCCGACCACCTCGCCCTTATTTGCCGGATTGTAGGAGATCAGCTTATTATCGGTTTTAAACTTCTCGTTGCCGATGATCAAAAAATACTCTTTGCCAAGCTGCGCCTGCACGTTGGCCAATACCTGTTCCATTTTGTTTTTATTTACTCCTTTGGTAAAATCGTGATAGAACGCATTTTTAAATGGTTTCATGAAAAAACCTCCTTTATGGTCATGGTAATAAATTAAGATATGATTATACGCAAAAACCCAGCCAAGTCAACATCGCAGGAAAGACCATGCCAACCGGTCCTTCGCGTATACTTGACTGCCTTTGACTTATTGCTATAATAACTTATGCAAAAAAAAAACAACATCTTCGTATCATTTGATTTTGAAGGCATCAGCGGCGTCACATCGTGGCGGGAAATGAAAAAAGATTCGCCCGACCTGGAGCGGATCAGAATGCTCGCCACCCGCGAGGTCAACGCTGCGATCCGAGGCGCGAAAAAGGGAGGAAAAAATACCGGTATCGGCGAGATCCTGGTTTGCGACGCCCATGCCAATGGCGAGAACCTGCTCATCGATGAGCTGGAAAAAGGGGCGTACTTGATCAAAGGAACCCAGCGGAACTACTATATGATGGAAGGGATAAATCCGCAATTCGATCTTGCCTTTTTCATCGGTTATCATGCCATGGCCGGTTCGGAAAAAGGCATGATGGATCATACCTATTCTTCCTCATCAATATACCAGGTGGTATTGAACGGCCAACCCGTTGGAGAGACCGAGATCAACGCGGCGATCGCCGGGTATCATGGCGTGCCCCTGGGCCTGGTCTCGGGTGATGACACCCTGATCAAAGAAGTCCGCCATTTCTTTACAAAGCACATCGAGACGGTCATCACCAAATACAGCATTTCGCGATACGCGGCAAAATGCCGTCATCCATTGGACGTGCAGAAAGAACTGGAACTCATGGCCGAACGCGCAGTACGGAAGGCGCGTACTATCAAACCCTTCAATTTCAAAGCGCCCCTTAAATGCGAGATCGCCGTGATTAATTCGCAGATCGGCGATGTCATCAAGAAGATACCGGGCCTTAAGCGGCAGTCCGGCCGGACCTTTACATGCGAAACAAAAAACATCCTTGATTTCTACCAATACCTGATGCTCATCTGCGATCTTGCGGCATATGCCAACGCGTCGGCGATGTAAGCGTGCTAATCGATTTCGAAGACCATAAATTCGACTTAAAACCCACTAAGATCATCGCGGTGGCAAGAAACTACCGGGCGCATGCCACGGAAATGAACAGTACCGCGCCCGAAGAGCCGCAGTTCTTTTTAAAACCCGTGTCTTCGCTAACCAGCCATCAGGGCACTGTCGTGCTGCCGCGTATGTCCCAACGCGTAGACTATGAAGTGGAGCTTGCCGTGATCATCCAAAACCGGTTGAAGAAATGCACACCTGAACAAGTAATGAATAGTCTGCTGGGCTACACGGTTTTCGTCGACGTAACCGCTCGCGATATTCAGAACGAAGCTAAAAAGCAGGGTATGCCGTGGGCCATTGCCAAGGGATTTGATACGTTCGCGCCCATGGGTCCGCGCATTGTGGATGCTAAAAAACTTGACCCGGCGAACCTTGATCTCTGGCTCAAGGTCAATGGTGCGTTCAAGCAGCAAGGCAATACACGCAGCATGATCCACCCCGTGGATAAGCTGATCGCCTACATTTCGCAGATCATGACCCTGGAGCCACATGATATTATCGCAACCGGCACGCCCGAGGGCATCGGTCCGATGAAACATGGCGACCATATGGAAGCCGGTATTGATGGGATCGGCATTCTTGAGTTTGCGGTCAAAACGGACAAGGAATGAAGATCATAAAATATATATCTATTAATTCGTACCGGTGAACTATTTTTGGGCAATATTATACGTTTTTGTGCTTTTTTCATTACATTTGCATGGAATATCGTGAGTTATAGCGGGTGTAAGTATTGCATATGATCTATATATGGGAACCTTCGCATCGGCAGACAACAAACAAGAAAAACAACTGAAAGGAGGAGTTATGATGAACAAATTTTACATAACCATGATCATTACGTCATTTCTCGTCATTAGTAGTTGTCACCATCAACCCCGCATCGTGGTTCCGCCGGAGATCGACTTGAAGGATTTTGAACCGCTTGGCATTGTTGTTTTCCAGTGCAACAAAGAAGGCAAGCTGAACAAAGTTGTGACCCAGAAGTTCATAGAAGCCATCACTGAAGACCAGAAAATGATCCAGATCATAGAACTGGGTACCCAGAAGGAAGTCCTGAAAAAAGCCGGGGTGGCAAAGATCGGTCCCGAAGCCATGAAAGCCATCGGCGAAAAATACGGAGTGAAGACGATCATTGCCGGTGACCTGGATATATCCGATATCCATCCTCGCGTCAACATTCTTCCCGGCATCACCCTGATCGATATCTCGGCGGATGTTGAAGCCGAGCTTGTTGCCCGCATGTACCTGGTTGATAACGGAGCAACCCTGTGGACTGGATCGGGCCAAGATGAAAGGACGATCGGCGGGATAACTTTCATTAAAGGTGGTCATTTTGCGTTCGATGCCGATGATCCGGAAACGGCTTACGGCGAAATGGCGCGCGACCTGGTCTGGCGCGCGACGTATGACTTCAGGGTAACGTACAGATAGAGGAGGATTATGCTATCCCCCTTTGTTAAAGGGGGAATAAGGGGGATTATACTGTCCCCATTTGCTAAAGAGGGAGAGGGAATAAGGAGGATTATATTCCATTTTGTCAGCAGAGAATTTCGATGGATCGTGAATCACTGATCTATTTATAGGATTCGAAGAGACGACCCCAATCTGAATTTAAGATCTTGCGCACGCGCGGCCGGCCATGCACGTTATACCAGTAGAAGTCATGGTAAGCGCGTGAAGCAAAGTATGACCAGGGCACCAGCGGTGTGCGCAGGAGAAAATGCTCAAATGGCTTGAGCCAACCCCAGTAGATCATCTTCTGTCCACGCGACGCAAAGGTATTCCTGACCTGGAAATGAAAATTGACCCGGCTGATATCCTCACCGCGGATCTCGATCTCCCCGGGGTCTGCCTTTCCCAATCCATGGTCGTGGGCAAGCCTTAGGAATTTAAGGCTCATCGGATCAAATCCCATCATTTTGGTCGCGATCGCGTCGATCGCAACCATGTCGCCGCTTGCCAGAATATAATTTTTGATCTCCGGTTCCATGACCCGCGGGCCGGCTCCATTGCCGGCGATCGTACCGTCGGTCAGGCAGAATAATCCCGGATGGATCTCTTTCTGGATCTGCAAAAGGTCGACCAGGGTCTCGTGGATCACCGAATGGGTCCAGTGCCGGTTATCGTTCAGTAAACCGCCAAAGGCGTTTTTCATGGCACCGGTCATGGTCGTGAACACGTGGGTCTTGAGCGTCGGGAGATGCACGGCATTCTTGCCCAAGAGTATCTCGGGGATCTGAATGTCGCCGCCGAACACCTTGTCCAGCACCAGCATCCTGGTCTTGGGCCGGTAGTTTATCCATTTTATATGAGGTTCGTACAGGTGCACAAAGCTCAATCCGTGTTTTCTCATGACCGACACGAGATGGTTGTTATCAGCGCCGAGTTTCGGATTGATGACCACGGTCCGATTCTGCGCCGGGATGAGTTCCTTATAACCCTGATCCTTAAGCGACGCCGCGACGCCGTCAAGCTGCCACGGCGTGGTCGAACATGCAGGATAATAATAATGCCAGGATATGTTGACCTTCAGGATGGTTGGTGTTCCCTTCGTCAGAAATTCACTAACACCGGCCATCTTCATCACCCGGTCAATATCATCGAGGACCGTTCCCGGCGATGTTTTTAGAACTGCGACTTTAGATCTCATAGTTTTTTTGTCATTGCGAGCCTTGCGAAGCAAGGCGTGGCAATCTCATTCTTTGTAAAACAAAAGAGGATTGCTTCGTCTCCCGCTCTTTTTTGTTATTACTAAGGATGCGGGATTCCTCGCAATGACATAAAGGGTGTTTCTTCATCTTTTCCGCGGTTTGCAGATGATCTCGCGGACTTCAAACGAGAAAAAATCCTTGCCATGTTTGGGTACGCATACGATCGCAGTATCCACGCCATTACCCGTACCGCCGATCGCGATAATCTCCTTGCCGTAAGGTATCATACCGGCGTCCTGCGCCATCACCGCCACTTCAACCGCTACTTTCGTACCCTCACCGAAGATCCGCAGAGTGTTAGCGGCCATTTCCTCGGGCTGGAGACCGCCGAACTTGAACCTGACCGCTCGGCCAAAACCTCCAAAAAAATGGGTTGTGGTCAGAACCGAAACGCCGTGTTCATGAAGATACCGGATAGTCCGGGCATTTATTTCCTGTTTGCCGGGTCTGGCAAAACCGGCGTGATGGGTTACGGACACGATCTTCAACCCCCGCGCCATAGCCAGCAATTTTCTCGTGGTGTATCCCGTGCACGAAGCTACGACAAAATGCCTGATCTTTAACTTTTTTGATCGGCGCAGCGCTGCTTCCAAGGTCGGTCCCGTGTTTTCTTTACCGGGTTTTTGCCAGTAAATGATCTCCGATGTTATTTTTTTCATGATTTATTGCGCTCCTTTTGATCCGCGATCCTTTTTTCACTTCATTATATTTCATGCCCGAGCGAAGTCAATAGCTCACCTCTTGACTTAAACCTCAATTGGTTTATACTATTATTAAATACCGGGAGGTTTTTCATGAAAACAAAAATCGTTTTGACAATAACCGTCATCGGCATGCTGTATGCGGCATGGGCTATACCAGATATTATCATCCGCCAGGAAGACTTACCCATAATTATCGGGTCATGGGCACGCTTTGACCAGCAGATAGGCGACTTTGAATGGATGCCGTTCGATTCGATGCGCACCTGGTGGGACCTGACCGTATATCCGAACGATAACATCGCGCGAGTCAAGCTCCTTGACCCTGACCAGGGTATCTATCCCGCGCCTGACACGTTTCCCAACGCCGAGGTCGCTGAACTTGACACGCTGGGCAGCGGCGACGTCACTTGGTCTTACATGTCCCGGACGAATCTATACCTTTATATCCAGGGGATCGATTTTTCAACAGGCGGTTTCCGCTTTCTCGGCAATTACCAGCCAGACTACAAGGTCTATACCACGCCGATGAATGACGGTGCCGGCTGGAACACGGCTTGGTCCTGGCAATGCGATATCGGAATAGGCTGGCCATACCAGGCAAGCGAACAACATCAAAAGGTCGTAGTGGCAAAGGGCAAGGTCAAAGTACCGTTCAGCGGCAACCATTTCTGGCCCTGCCTGGTGATCCGCGACTACATGACCTTCTCCGATAATTTCGGGACCATGGACATGCGCTGGATATACGAATGGGTCGTGCCGGGAAGGTTCAGCGGCGCCAACGGCGTTGCCGCGGCCCAGAGCATAAACGGCGGCGCGCAGAATTTCATGATCGTCGACAATTTCTTTAAACTTAACACGCTGTTCATCCCGGGCTGGGACCTGAGATGCCCGGATTTTGTCAACACCACGATCTGGCCAGATACCAACTATCTCGGTCCTTTCATCGTGAAAACCACGATCACCGACTCCACCGGCATCGGCGCGGATTCGCTCTTTTACCGGATCAATAGCGGCCCGTTCCTCGGCACCGGTCATGACAGCGTCGTGGCCGATGATTATTTCTATACGATCCCGGTCGTCGCTCAACCCTGCACGCTCGGTTATCTACTCTGGGCAGAAGATTCTTTCAGTGTTGCCAACGCCATCGATATATGGAATACCGATCCGATTTGCGCGCCGGAAAGCACATATTACAAGTTCATAACCAGCACCGCGGTCGACGAATACGGTAATATGATCGTGCCGCAGGTATTCATGACCTGTGAGCCTAACCCATTTACTGAGAATCTGAGAATCAAATTCCAAATACCAAATGTCAAATATCAAATGAATGCCCAATCCCAAATGTCAATTGCGATCTACGATGCGAGTGGTAGAGTAGTGAAACAGTTTAACAATTTAACCGTTCAACCATTTAACCAAGTCGTCTGGTCTGGTTCAGACCAGAATGGCCGTCCTGTCCCTGCCGGCGTCTATTTCGTTCACCTGACAACGGGCAGTGAATCGATGGTCAAACCCGTGACGCTGGTCCGGTAGATCGAAAAGTAGTTTGGCGAGTTTTCTGTATAGATACCTGTTTTAAAAGGGAATTTTTCAAGCGTTTTCTGGAACAATTCAACCATCTGCGCGTCGCGCGCGAGACATGCTAAAAAAATCTTTCTTTTATCTCCCGGTAAAATAACGACATCGGCCAATTTTCTCTGCTTTTCAAAAGGCAGCCAATTAATGTATTTAACATAAGGGTTCACCAGTTCCAAGATATCTTTGTTACAGATCAGCACGTCGCTGCCATATGCGTAATGATATATCAGCCGCTGATAGCGGTCCTGGACTTTTAGGAACCGGGCGTGCCGGTAATTGATAAAAGCGCAGGCGATCGCCAGAGCCAGGACAACGGGTATTATGAGTTTTCGCACGATCTTGATCCGGTCCAGGACAGCGGCATACGGCACCAGCATGAATGGAATGACCGGCAGCATATACCGTTGGCTCATCACAAGCCATTGTATGAAGTCAGTGCTTGTATCAATATACGACTGGAAAGCATGAAAAAGGATATAAATTACCGCCGTTGTTATAAATAGACCGTTACCTTTACCGCGGTATACGAACGGCGCGATCAGCATCAACGGATATAACACTGTCAAAGAGAATGCGTAACCGCCAAGCGTACCCCAATGGACCCTGAAACCAAGGTCTGTACCATATTGTAATGCCGGTCCCAGGAAATTTCCAAAAACGAAGAAGTGATACACCAAAAGCGGGATCAAACTCAGCAATGCGCTGGCACAAAAAATAAACAAGCCTTTTATTTCCTTCCTCGCCAGTAGCACCAGCGCAAAAGCAATGACCAGCAAAGCAAGCGGATACCTCATGTAAACACCAAACCCCGTAAAAACGCCTGCCCACACGTTCCTTTTGGTCACAAAAAAATACATGCCCGCCAATGCCAGCAGCATTGCCGGCATATCGCTCATGATCGTCCGGGAGAACAAAACGACCGGCGGGAAGAATAAAAATAACAAAGCATATATTCTGGGGATGCGGTAAAACGCAAGCAGCATTGTGAAAAGCAGCAGGCATAGACCGGTCAACAGCAAACCGCGCAGGAACACGGTCCGCCACCCGAAAGCAGCGAAGGACAGCAGGAGAAGAGAGTTACCTGGCGGGTATTTTGACACAAGGTGGCCGGCCGAGGTTGTAACCATCATCGGCACCTGGTTCATACCTGCCCGATCGTAGTAGACCTCACCCTTGGCGAAAATGTGTGATGTCGTTAAATACGCGGCTTCATCGACGATGCCGTAGTTGGAGGGATAAAATATCAGAAAAACCGCGGAAAAAACGACAAACCCAAGTAAGACAATATTTCTGCTGTCGGTCAAGTTCCTCCCAAGCCCGATATGGAAGTTGCACAAATAGCATTTAATTATATCCAGCCGGGCCATTCAGTCAACTCTATCAAAAGGGAAAAACGTTGTCCGCTACCTTGACTTCATTTTTTTTATAACTATATTTATTCAGGAACACAAAAATGAAGCGCATCTATCTCGATTACGCGGCGACGACGCCGGTGCATCCCGAGGTCATGGCGGCGATGCAGGATTATTTCATAAATAAATTCGGCAATGCCTCGAGCCTTCATACGACCGGAATTGAGGCAAGATCGGCCGTGGAAGCCGCGCGGGAAACCATCGCCCGCTGTCTAAAAGCCCATCCCGACGAGATAATTTTCACCTCCGGCGGCAGCGAATCGGATAACTTCGCGGTCAAGGGAGCCGCCTACGCGTTGAGGAAGAAAGGCGATCACATCATTACTTCAAAAATAGAACATCACGCCGTGCTTGAACCCTGCCTTTTTCTGCAGGATCAGGGCTTTTCTATCACTTTCCTGCCGGTCGACAAGTACGGACTGGTCGATCCGGATGATCTTAAAAAAGCAATAACCCCCCGCACGATACTGGTCAGCATCATGCACGCCAATAACGAGATCGGTACGGTCGAGCCGCTCAGTGCGATCAGCGCCGTATGCCGGGAGAAAGAAGTGTGCCTCCATACCGATGCCGTACAGTCGTTCGGATCTGTCAACACCGCGGTCGACGACCTCGGCGTCGACCTGCTTTCCATTACCGCCCATAAGTTCTACGGCCCCAAGGGCGTGGGCGCGCTATATGTCAGAAAAGGAACCCGGATCGTGCCTCTGATCCATGGCGGTGGACAAGAATGGAGCAAGCGGGCTTCAACCCACAACGTGCCGGGTATCGTCGGCATGGCAAAGGCCGCAGCACTGGCAATAACGGAGATGCCGGAACGCGTCGAACATGTCCGCACGCTCAGAGACCGACTTATAAAATCGCTCTTCAAGCAGGTCGAGGATCTGAAGCTGAACGGACATCCCCAGCAGCGACTGCCGAACAATGTCAATCTGATCGTAAAGTATGTCGAGGGCGAAGCGCTACTTGTGAAACTTGACACACTCGGCATCGAAGTATCAAGCGGATCGGCCTGCACATCAGGTTCGCTCGAACCTTCACAAGTGCTGTCGGCCATCGGCGTGCCGCCCGAGGAAGCCCGCGGGTCGGTCCGCATCACGATGGGCCGGCTGACGACCAACGATGATATCAGCTATGTCATTGAACAATTTCCCCGCGTGGTAAAGGAATTGCGTTCGATCTCCGCATATAAGAAACGACCGTGAACCGGCACCGGATACTGGTCGCAATGAGCGGCGGCGTGGACTCATCGGTCGCAGCCGCATTGCTGGTCAAGCAGGGCCATTACGTGGAAGGCGCGACCATGCTGTTCAAGGGTGTCTTAACGGATGATGTGATGAGCGCCCGGGAAGCTTGTGCGGCGCTCGGCATCAAGCACCGGACCTTTGATTTCAGAAAAAAATACCGCGATACCGTGATCCGGGATTTTATTGATGAATACTGCCGCGGCCGCACGCCCAACCCGTGCGTGCTCTGCAACGAGCGTTTTAAATTCGGCTCATTCCTACAGAATGCTCTCGCCCATGGATTCGAAGCGATCGCCACCGGCCATTTTGCCGGCGTTGTCCGGCGTAAACATGGATACTCCCTTGTCCAGGGCGTCGATCGCAACGAGCAATCATACTTCCTCTACCGACTGGGACAGAAAGAATTGGCCAGGGCCGTGTTACCACTGGCCCGTATGACCAAGGTCCAGGTCCGCAATCTGGCGCGCAAGATTGGATTGCCGACTGCTCAACGCGAAAAAAGCCAGGATATCTGTTTCCTGCCCGACGGTGATTACGCATCGTTCCTCAAGAAAGTCCTCCGCATCCGCCTGCGGCCCGGGCCGATCGTCAATGAGCAAGGCGTGGTCGTCGGCAAGCATAAAGGCATCATGTTTTATACGCATGGGCAGCGCAAGGGACTGGGTATAAGCCATTATGAACCCTACTATGTCACCGACATTAATGCCGGCCAGAACACGATCACCGTAGGCGGAAGAAGCAAAGCTTACAAGCAGGAACTCATTGCCGGCAATCTTCACTTCATATCCGGCAGGAAATTGACCCGGGAAATGACCGTCCTGGCAAAAGCCAGGTATTTCGCCGCACTTTCTGCCGCTACTATCCGGATGGTCTGCGGTCGGATAAAGGTCCGTTTTATAAAGCCGCAGTGGGCATTGACGCCCGGCCAGTCGGTTGTATTCTACAAGAACAGAACCGTTCTCGGCGGCGCCATTATTGACGAGATAATCGCCTAGAGTGGTCATGGAAATTTTCGACGATATCATAGGCCAGGAAACCGCCAAGCGGTTCGTCCAGACCGCGATGAAGAAAGACAGGTTGTACAATATCCTGCTCATCGGTCCCAAGGGTGTGGGTAAAAGAATGTTTGGATTCGCTATGGCGAAAGCAATGGGATGTCATCCCCGCTCGTCGAATTTCATCCTGATCGGTCCCGTGCCTGCGAAACTCAAGGACAAAGACGAAAAACTGCAGGAATACATGAAAAAGTACCTGCCTGAACACGGCATCGTTGATATTGAGGACAGAGAGTCCATTCTGATCGGTCAGATCCGACACCTGATCGGCCAGCTCGTGCATATGCCTATGCCCGGGAGCCATCGGGTCGTCCTTATCCTCGAAACGGACAAGATGACAAACGATGCCGCGAACTGTTTCTTGAAAACGCTGGAAGAACCGCCCATTGACACGCTGTTCATCCTGACGAGCTCGCGTCCGGACTTCTTGCTGCCCACGATCCGCTCCCGCTGCCAGATCGTGCCTTTCAACTACCTTAGCGCGAGCCAGATCCAGGACATTGTCTTTGACGCTCAGGACTCGTTCATGCTGGGAAGTCCGGGCGATATCATGCGCCTGCGGGAAAGCGAAATGTTCGATAAAACCCTTGAGATATTCAAGCAGGCGCCGATGGATGACGGCACCGCGGTCGAGGCGGCGCGGGAGCTGGAAAGAAAGAACCTGTCGGGATTTTTCTACGAGCTCATGCTTCTTTACCGCCAAGTACTATATCACAAGCTCGGCATGCGCGATGATATTCCGTTCGAGAAGGAAATCGTTGAAAAGGCGCGGTCCCTTTCGCCGGAGGATGCCATTGCATTGATCACCGAGTTGAACAACTGCATCAACAGCCTGGATTCGAACGCCAACCATCTCCTGCTGGTCGCGAACATCCTGCTCAAGCTGCGCTGAGCGATCCCGGTGTCATGACCTGCCGGTTTATCTGCGACCGCATGCTCGGCACGCTGTGCAAGTACCTGCGCATGTCCGGTTTCGATACCGCTTATGCCCGCGATAGCAAAACGGCTTTGGTGAGCGCGCTTCAGGAAGACCGGGTTCTGCTCACCAGGAATACCAGGATGCGCGGGCAAAAGCATGTTTTTTTTATCACTGCAGACGCGCCGCACGAACAACTGCGCAGTGTTTATGAACATTTCTGTATCCATGGTTCGATGAACTTCCTGGGCCGGTGCCTGCTCTGCAACGAACCTTTGAAAAAAGCGGCCAAGGAAGATATCCGGAAGCTCGTTCCTTTCTTCACATACAACAACTTCGATGAATTCGCCCAGTGTCCGAAATGCCGGCGCGTGTACTGGAAGGGAAGCCATTACCAGAAGATGAAGCGCGATATCGAGACGACCGCACCATGATGATCCCAATGACGGTCCCCAACCGGCAGCGTAATCGGGCTTGCCGCGCATTAGTTGCGCTGATCATTTTTGAAGCGATTGCCGGCCTGCTGCCCGGCTGTCTGCCCTATGTCCAGACCAGAGCCCGTGGCAACCTGATTAGGGTCGCGGTCCTTGCCGGCGCTGATTCGGTCTTCATCAGGGGCATCCGGAACCGCATTTATTACGAGAATAACCGCGTCGCCCTGATGCCGGGCGACACCGGCACTCTGTACTTTAAACCTATGGACAAAGCGGTCGCCGTGAACGGCCAACGATACCGCGGCAGCGTTGAGGTCCGCAGTCACGGCGGCAAACTCTGGGTTATAAACGTCCTGGACGTCGAGGACTATTTGAAGGGCGTTGTGCCCTGCGAGATCGGCAGTATCAACCGCGGACTTTTTGAAGTCGGGAAAGCACAGGCGGTCGCCGCCCGCACCTATGCCTACGGTCATATGGGCCGGCACAAGGAACTGGGATTCGATGTTTACGCCACGGTGAAGGATCAGGTATATGAAGGTATCGGCGCCGAGAGCGGGATCATCAGCGATGCGATAGCCCAAACCAGAGGAATGGTGATCACGGACCATGGGCTGCCCATTGACGCCAAGTATCATTCAACATGCGGCGGCATGACCGCGGACTTCAATGACGCCTGGCCAGGCCAGGGACCAACTTACCTGACCAGCGTTCCATGCGGCCTCTGTTCAAACAGTCCCCACTACACCTGGCAAAAACTATGGTCTAACCATGATTTTTTCACGCAGATACGCTCGCGCCTCCCCCGGGCAGGTGTTGCGATCGGCGACAGCGAACTGATCAAAAACATTGTGTTACACCGTAATAGAAAAACCCAGCGCGTCGTCATGGCTACGATCATAACGGACAAAAACAGTTACAAGATCGGGATCAACAGCATCCGCACCGTGTTCGGAGACGACCGCGATCCAGGCGGACTCCTCAAGTCAACCTGGTTCAGTATAAAGCCTGCGACGGGAGACACCATCGCGGTCATGGGTAAAGGCTGGGGTCACGGCGTCGGCATGTGCCAGTTCGGAGCCATGGAAATGGCCCGCCGAGGGAAATCCTTTAAGCAGATCCTCCTTCATTATTATCCCGGCACGAAGATCCGGCGTCGGTAGGCGCCGGGTCCGGTCTATCCTTTATTTTTTCACGATCACACAGGATCGGCTCCGCCGTCCTCTTGACTTTTACGCGGTTTTGTGATATATTTCATGTTATGAAGTTTACCCGATCATTGATCGAAACCATGCGGGAAGATCCCCGCGATGCCGAGAGTAAAAGCCACCGCTTGCTCGTGCGCGGCGGTTTTATCAGGCAATTGGCATCGGGTATTTTTATTTATCTGCCCCTCGGCTGGCGCGTGCTCTCCAGGATCGCCGCCATTATCCGCGATGAACTGGACCGCGTGGGATGCCAGGAAATGCTCTGCCCCGCGATCGCGCCGAAAGAAATATGGGCGGAATCCGGACGCTGGTTCGACTATGGCGACGACATGTTCCGGTTCAAGGACCGCAAGAACCGAGATTACTGTCTCTGCCCCACCCATGAGGAGATAATGACCGATATCGCGCGGACCGTGATCCGTTCCTACCGGGACATACCCCAGATCTGGTACCAGATCCAGACGAAATTCCGGGACGAACCGCGTCCCCGTTTCGGCGTTATTCGTTCACGTCAGTTCATAATGAAGGATTCATATAGTTTCGACCGTGATGAAAAAGGCCTTGATGCGAGTTTCAACCTGCACCGGGAAGCTTACTGCCGGATATTCAAGAGATGCGGGCTTGATTTCGTGGTGGTCGATGCATCAGGCGGCATCATGGGCACCGGGGAATCCAAGGAATTCATGGCCCTGGTGGAAGGCGGCGAGGACCGGGTCATGGTCTGCAGTGCCTGCGACTTCAAGGCGAACCTTGATGTTACCGAAGGCAAGAGCGAGTACCGGTCATACACCGATTCCGCCATCCAGAAGGTCGAAACGCCTGACCGCAAAACCGTCGAGGAGGTCAGTTCATTTTTGAAGGTGACTCCCGACAACCTGGTCAAGAACATGTTCTATACGGCGCCCGGAAAACAACCGGTCCTGGTCCTGGTCCGAGGCGATTATGAGATAAATGAAACCAGGGTTAAGCAAACCATCGGCGCCGATTTCGTACCGGCTTCCCCCGATGATATAGTGAAGCATTTCAGCGCTGAGCCCGGATATATCGGGCCCGTGGGGGTGTCGGGCATCGCGGTCTATGCCGATGATCTGCTGAAGGACACCCAGGGAATGATCACGGGCGCGAACCAGAACGGATACCATATCAAGGGTTTCAATATCAGCCGCGATATCAAGGTCACGGCATTTATTAATTTGAGAACGGCGCATTCCGGCGACCGCTGCATGAAATGCGGCGGCGAACTCAAGCTGCGCAGCGCGCTGGAACTGGGCCATATTTTCAAACTGGGCACGAAATATTCGATCGCCCTTGGGGCGCATTTTATCGACGAACGCGGCAAAGAACAGCCGGTCGTCATGGGCAGTTACGGCATCGGGCTGGAAAGAATAATGGCCTGCGCTGCCGAGCAGCTGGGTGATGACAAAGGCATGGTCTGGCCGATCACGATCGCCCCTTATGACATATATATCGTCGTCTTGAACCCGCAGGAGAAAAATATCCAGACGCTCGCCGATGAAACGACTGCGTCTTTGATCCAGGCCGGTTTCGCGGTCATCGTTGACGACCGCGACCTTGCGGCGGGTGTAAAATTCACCGATGCCGAGCTGCTGGGTATGCCCATCCGCCTGACCATAGGACCCAAGGGCATAAAGAATAACCGTTTTGACATCAGCATAAGGCAAACCGGCGAAGTCAGTGAAACGAACAGGGCGTCGATAACCGCGCAGTGCCGCGAGATCAAAGAACGGCTCCTTGGGAGGATCAATGAATAACGCCGATCTGGAAAAGATCACGGCGCTGGTTCAGGGTATCGTCGAGGACATGAACATGCGCCTGTACGATGTACAGTTCAATCCCGTCTCGCGGATCCTGAGCGTGTTCATTGACAAAACGGCTGGCGGCGTCACGGTCGATGACTGCCGGCGCGTGAGTTCCCAGTTTTCGCAGGAGCTTGACAGCGCGGACCTGATCCCATCGTCATATACGCTTGAAGTCTCGTCGCCAGGCATCAACCGTGCGCTGAAAAAACTTGATCACTACAAATGGGCGCTGGGGAAAATTGCGGAGATCGACCTGGGCAAGACCAGGATAAAAGGTCACCTTCGGGACGTCAACGAGAGCGGCGTTACCATCGCCACCGACAGCGGCGAAGAATACATCGCCTTCAGCACCATTGTGAGAGCAAGAGTCATGGAGGAAATAGAACATGGCAAACGAAGATAATATAATAATTGACAATATGAAATCGATCGCCCGCTCCCGGGGCGTAAAATTCGACTACGTGGTTGATTCACTCGGTGAGGCGATCAAAAGCGGGATCAAGCGGAAATTCGGAAAAGGCGTCGAATCCGACGTCGTCGTCAACAAATCCACCGGCGAGATCCGGATCTTTATCGTCAAAAAGATCGTGGAGACGGTGACCGACAAGGACAAGGAGATCGACCTTGCCTCTGCCCAGGAAAAGAACAGCGATTACAAGGTCGGCGATGAATACCGGCTGCAGATCACTCTCTCCGACCTGGGCCGGACCGCCATTGAGTCCGTGAAACAGGCCCTGACCCAGCGCATCAGCGAAGCGGAACGGAACCGGATCCTGGCCGAATACGAAAAGAAGGTCGGCGAGATCGTGAAAGGCATAATCAAGGTCGTGAGTCGCAACGAAGTGCTGGTCGACCTCGGCCCGGTCGAAGCCACCATCCCAAGCTATGGTCTGATGCGCACCGAGCATTACCGCCTAAATTCGCCCCTGAGGGCGGTCGTGTTCAAGGTCGACCGCGCCCAGTGGGGACCCAAGATCATTCTTTCTCGGACCGACTCGAAGTTCCTGGAACGCCTGCTCTTTTACGAGATACCCGAGGTCAAGGATGGGATCATTCAGGTCGTAAAGATCGTGCGTGAACCAGGCGTCAGGGCAAAGGTCGCGGTGCAGACGATCGATCCCAAGATCGACCCGATCGGCGCATGCGTCGGTTACCGCGGCAGCCGGATCCAATCCGTAGTCAAGGAACTATCCGGGGAAAAGATCGATGTCATCCAGTGGTCAAAGGACGCCAACCTGCTGATCAACCGCAGCCTATCGCCAGCCAAGGTGAAGCTGGTGCTGGCTTTAAGCGAAGGGCACGTGTTGGCAGTCGTCCCGGATGATGATTATTCAAAAGCGATCGGCAAGAACGGCGTCAATGTGGACCTCGCCTCAAAATTGACCGGGATCGAGATCGAGATTAAAAAGGTCTCGGAATACAAGAAGGAACTCCAGGAAAAACTGCTGGCTGAAGCCAAAATCGAAGATGTGGAAGGGGTCAGCAAAACGTTAAAGAAGATACTGATCGAAAAGGGGTACACCAACGTCCTCAGCGTGCTCAAAGCCACGCCGGAAGAGCTCAAGTTCCTGCTGTCGCTGGATGATGAAGCCGTGACCAAGCTGTTGGAAAAACTAAGGCCTGCCGTACCGCCGCCGCCTGAGGAAGATAATGTCGTCCAATAAGGTCCACAACGTCGCCAAGACCTTCGGGCTTTCAAGCGACGCCCTGATCAAGCTGCTCGAAGAAATCGGCATCAAGGCTAAGGGCCATATGTCGACCCTCACCGAAGACGAGATCAATAAATTGAAGGCAAAGATCGCCGAGGAGAAAAGGCGGCTCAGGAAAGAATTCACCAGGCATCACGTCAGCGGCACGAAAGAAAAACCGAAAAAGATCAACGAAGCGGAGATCAAGCAAAAGATAAAATCGACCCTCGTGAAGATCGAGCGGCGGGAAACTAAGAAACATTACCGCAAAGAGGAAACGACACCGGCCCGCCAGGTCGCACAGCAAAAGGTCGTGGAAGTCACTGATTTCATGACCGTTGCCGAATTAGCGCAGGCGCTCGACGTAACGCCCAGCGAAGTGATCAAGAAATGCCTCGATCTGGGGGTCATGGCAAGTCTTAACCAACGTCTTGATCTCGATACGATATCCGTGCTCTGCGATGAATTCAAGTGCGTCATGAAATCCGTTACTGTGGAACAACACATCGCGCCGGAAGAACAGGGCGAGGTCGTTGAACGTCCGCCGGTCGTAACCATGATGGGCCACGTCGACCACGGCAAGACAACGCTGCTGGACGCCATCACCAAGTTGCGCATCGCGGAAACCGAGTACGGCCGGATCACGGAAAAGATGAGGGCTCACCAGATCGTCTACCATGACAAGAAAATAACTTTCTTCGATACGCCGGGTCATGAGGCATTCACCAGCATGCGGGCGCGCGGCGCTCAGGTCACGGACATTGTCGTGCTCGTCGTGGCCGCCGATGACGGGGTCATGCCGCAGACGATCGAAGCGATCGACCACGCCCGGGCCGCGAACGTCCCGATGATCGTCGCGATCAACAAGATCGATTCGCCCAAAGCCAACGTGAACCTGGTAAAGACGCAGCTCGCAAAAGCCAACGTCATCGTCGAGGATTTCGGCGGCAAGGCGATAAGCGTTGAAACATCGGCGATCAAGAATCAGGGCGTAACCGACCTGCTCGACGCGATCCTGGTCAAGGCCGAGGAACTCGGCCTTAAAGCCCCTCTTCAAAAGAAAGCCAAAGGCGTTGTCATCGAAGCGAAACAGGAACGGGGTAAGGGAAATGTATCGACCGTTCTTGTCCAGGAAGGCGTGCTCAGACGCGGTGATCCCTTTGTCTGCGGCTCGCTATCAGGACGGGTCCGCGAGATGCTGAACGAAAAGGGAGAACGCGTGGCAGAAGCCGGTCCTTCAACGCCGGTCTTTGTGCTCGGTTTCGGCGGTCTGCCCCAGGCGGGCGAACCATTCCTCGTCGTCGATGATGAACGCCAGGCGCGCGATCTGGCTTACCAGCGGGAAATGCTGGAGCGAAGCCGGAAAATGAAAGTGGCCAAGGCAAAGGTCACGCTGCTCGACCTACAAGAAAAGATCAAGAGTGGCGAAATGAAAGAATTAAGGATCCTGTTGAAGACCGATACGGCCGGTTCGCTCGAGGTACTCGACGAGAAACTTAATGAACTGACCATGGAAGAGGTCAGCATCAACATTATCCATAAAGGCGTCGGCAAGATCAGTGTATCCGACATCCTCCTGGCCGAGGTGACCGGTTCGATCTGCGTCGGTTTTCACGTGGGACCGGACACCAACGCCCTGGAAGCCGCCGAGCGCGAGGGGGTCGAAATACGAACCTATCGCCTGATCTACGAGGCGCTTGAAGACATCCGCGCCGCGATGGTCGGCATGCTCGAACCCAAGATCCAGGAGATCCTGATCGGCGAGGCCGAAGTGCGCGAAGTGTTCAACATCACCAAATTGGGACTGGTGGCAGGCAGCTATGTCAAGGACGGAAAGGTCATCCGCAACGCGATCGCTTCGATCCTGCGCAACAACAAGGAAATTGAGCGCGCCAAGATCACATCCCTAAAACGGTTCAAGGATGATGTTAAGGAAGTCGTCGCTGGCTATGAATGCGGCATTGGATTTGAAAACGTCGCGGACCTTGAAAAAGGTGATACCATCCAGTTCTACAAGGTGGAAGAAGTACAAAAGACCGATGCCGGATAAATGTTTCGTGGGCTATTGCAGCGTCGACCTGTTGATCGAGAACAGCCAGTCCCTCAAGGACAAACGCCGGGTCATCGCCAGTCTGAAAAAAAAGATCCATAACCAATTCAACGTATCGGTCTGCGAGTATGGAGATCTGTCATTGTGGCAGCGGACCCAGCTTGGCCTGGTTACCTGCAGCAACGACCAGCGGATCGTTGATTCGATCCTGAGAGAAGCGACTGAATACATTCAAAGAAGCGGCGTTGTGACCCTGCTAAACTCCAAATCCACGGTCATCCCGGCGGACGTATGAACGCGGCTGCCGTCCAAAAAGTACTCTAACCATGCGCGCCGAGCGAGTCGCTGCGCAGTTGGCGAAAGAACTGTCCGTGATCGTCAGCCGCGAGGTGAACGACCCGCGGCTGGGATTTGTGACCATCACGAAAGTATTCCTGACGCCGGACCTGAAAAACGCGATAATTTTTTTTACAACCATGGGAGATAAGAAGAGCGACCTGAAGACCCTGGAACACGCAAAAGGATTTGTCAGAACGCTGCTTGCCCAGCGGGTCAGCCTCAGGTTCATCCCCGAGATCGAGTTTCGGCTCGATGAAAGCTATGAGTATGAACAAAAAATGGAAAAACTTTTTGAACAGCTGGATAAGGACCATAAAAAAGAATGACCGCATCCTTATCGGCACGCACATAGATCCGGACAGCGACGGCATTTGCGCGGCGTTATGCGGCGCCGCGCTGGTCGAACATTTCACTAGAACAAAACCCCAGTTGTATTGTCAATCCGTGGTGCCATCCAAGCATTCATTCCTGATGGACGGCCGCGCCTTTCTTAACCGCCTGCCGGCGTTCGACCTGCTTATTGCCGTAGACTCGGCCGGCATTGACCGGGTGATCCCGGAAGATCATTTTAAAAAGATCCCCTGGAAACATAAAACCATCATCAATATCGACCACCACCGGAGCAATGACGGGTTCGGAGATGTCAACTACGTGGATGAAAAAGCATCTTCCGCATGCGAGATCATATACCGCATGTTCAAGGACCTAAAGGTCCCAATCACATCAAAGACTGCGGGGATCTTTTACAGCGGGATATACATCGAAACCGGAGGTTTCGCGTATCCTAACACAACCAACAGCGTGTTCGCGGTAGTGTCCGACCTGGTCAGCCGGGGGGTACAGCCATCGACGCTGGTTAAAAATCTGCACGGCAGAACGCTCCAGGGCACCCGCCTCCTGAGCGCGGTTCTCGACACCATCAAGATCAAAAAAGGCATCGGCGTTATGCATTTGTCGCTCGTGATGCTCGCCGAAACCGGCGCCCGGATGTCGGATTCCGAGCATTTCCTTTCTTTTCTACAGGCGATCACCGATGTCCACGTATCGGTGTTCCTGCGCGAGGAAAAGCGCGGGACGCGTGTCAGCTTGCGCAGCGACGGCCTGGTCGATGTGAATGAAGTGGCACGCCGGTTCGGCGGCGGCGGGCACCGGATGGCTGCCGGCATGCGTATGCCGCAAAAAATGACGATCGCCCAAAAACTGGTCCTCGCTGAGATCAGCCGGCATCTGAACGCGGACCGGCCCCGGCGTAAGTGAAACAACACTGTTTGTTACGCGATACATTCCCGGTACCAGGAATAAGAAAATGAAAATACTGCCAAGCGTGCGTGACGATATCACCCGCGAAGCGGTCTGCGTGGTGGGCGGTTTTGACGGTGTCCACCGCGGGCATCAGGCGCTGATCCAACGTGCGCTGGAGCTGGCTGGCACGCAGAAAAAAACCGGTGTCATAACGTTCGATCCCCTACCCATCTTTGTTCTTAAAACCAAGGAAATATTTTACCTGACGCCCCGGTGTGAAAAAGAAAAGCTGCTGGAGGTACTCGGACTTGATTTTATTTTTTACATCGACTTCACCGCGGAGTTCGCGGGTTTGACCCCCGAATCGTTCGCAAAGTACGTTCATAAAATGATCGCGCCGGCTTGGATTGTCGTCGGCGAGAACTTTCACTTTGGAAAGGACCGTAAGGGCTCGGCCAAGATCCTCAAAGACCTCGCGTCAGGAATGTTTGAAGTCGATATCGTACCGAAGGTCAAGGACGAAGGCACGATCTCCAGCACCCGGATCCGCGAACTCCTCCTGCTCGGCAACATCAAGGCGGCTAACCACCTTCTGGGCAGGGAATACGCAATCCACGGAGCGGTGGTCAAGGGGAAAGGAAAAGGCACGCATCTCGGTTTCCCCACCATAAACTTGCAGGTCGAGCAGGAAAAACTGCTGCCTCTTGATGGCGTCTACAAAGTAACGGTATTATTTGATAATGAAGAACACCTGGGCGGAATGTTCTGCCGTCACGGGTTGGTTGAAGTTCACATTATTGATTTCACCGGCGATCTTTATGATATTCCGGTCCAGGTAAGGATCCTGGAACGCATCAGGGATATCCGGCATTTTGCCGATGACGCTGCGCTGCGAACCGCGATCGCGCGGGATATTAAAAAAGTAAGCAACCTGCACCCTTAAAATCGTAACCTTCAGGTCCGTTCAAAATCCTGCAAATGCAGTCAGAGACTGCATCCCTTGACAATGCGTGCCTCGTGATTATAATATTATGAAGACTTATGATCAAAAAATACCCAACGCTTCAAAACCGGCACGAAGTCAAGCAGTATCTGCTGCCCACTCTGACCTACTACCTCCGCCTGCTGGAACTTCCCAACCTTGAACTTGAAACAATAATCAGGCAGGCGCTCGAGGAGAATCAGGTCCTGGAGGAAGTACCGCAGGACGAGGACACATCATCTGAAGAAACGCCGGCTACCGATGACAAAACCGGCGATACCGGAAAAGAAAAGGATGATTTTTCAATCCTGGAACTTTTTTCCGAGGCATCGACCGTCTCGACGGAACCGGTCGACGATGAATTCGATCCGCTGGACAACGCACCAGCGGATAGTGATCCGTTGTACTCCCACCTCCAGCGCCAGGCCGAAAGAAAATTCACGGGCAAGGACCTGGCGATCGCCGAGCTGATCATCAGTAATATAGAAGAAGACGGATACCTGGCCGCCTCGCCCGAAGAGATGGCTCAAGAGGACTACGATATCAGCGATATAAATAGGATCATCAGGGAGATCCAGCGGTTCGACCCGGTCGGATGCGCATGGCGCGACATAAAGGAACCGCTGCTTGCCCAACTCGAAGCGGGCGGCTATGCTCCCGACAGCATTGAATACATGCTGGTCAGGGACCACCTCGGCGAATTGAAACATAACCACGCTTCGGGTTTAATCAACTCGCTGAACATTTCGGAAGAACAGTATCTGAAAGCCAAGAAAGCCATAATGAAACTGAATCCGTGCCCCGGTCTTCAGTGTTCAGCCGCAATGCCCAGGTATGTCGTGCCGGATTTTGTCATTAAGTGGCAGGACAACCAGCTGATCGGGCATCTGAACGATAATGACAGCTCCCGCATCAGGGTCAAAACCTATTACCTGGAAATGCTCAAGAACAAGGCGAACCTGAAACCGGAGGAATATGAGTTCATCAAGAAAAAAGCCCAGTCTGCTCAGAACTTGATCATCGCCATTGAACAAAGGCGCAAAACCCTGCATAAGATCGTGAATCAGCTCTTGGAATACCAGCGGGACTTCTTTGAACGCGGTCCCGGCAATATGCGGCCCATAACCATGACCGAATTCGCCGGCATGCTCAATGTAAATCCCTCGACGATATCGCGCGCGATCGCCAACAAATATCTGGAATCGCCGTGGGGCATTCACAAGATGAAGTATTTTTTCAGCGCGCCGGTCGCCAAGATCGACAAACGGCTGATCCACGAAAAGATCAAGAACATTATCGCTCAGGAAGACAATTCGGCGCCCCTTTCGGACGCCCAGATCGCCAAGAAATTAAGCCGGGAGGGCATCATTCTTTCCCGGCGGACCGTGACCAAGTACCGCGAACTACTCAATATCCAGGCTCAACAGTTCAGACGCAAGATCTGAGCGCTGGATCTCTTCAGCACAAACTATTTGTTTAATATGTTGCGGTGGTCAAAAAGGGATTGAACGGATCATACCAGTTAGGGTATGATCGATACTATTCTTTTGCCGCCTTTTCGGTATGCAAATTGGACCCGGCCCGGAACCAGCGCATAAAGCGTAAAGTCGTTGCCGACGCCGATGTTCATGCCTGGATGGATCCGCGTTCCGCGCTGCCGCACGATGATCGTGCCCGCATTAACCTGATGGCCGTCAAACCTTTTCACGCCCAGCCTCTTGCCGGCTGAATCTCGTCCGTTTTTCGCAGTACCGGTACCTTTTTTATGTGCCATTTATCCTCCTAATATGTTCCCTGTAGCCTTAATCTTTTTTCACGATGATATCGGTGATCTCGACTTCAGTAAAATCTTGCCGGTGCCCGTGTTTGCGGCGATAGTTCTCCCGCCGCGTGAATTTGAAACCCATGACTTTGGATGATTTCCCGTGTTTCTTAACCAAACCCTTAACCTTAACGCCGTCGACATAGGGCTTGCCTACGACCGTATTGCCGTTTTCCTTGAACATCAGGACCTTGTCGAATTCGATATTTTTCCCGGGTTCTCCGATGCGGGCCGGGATTTTAATGTTCTCGCCTTTGGTCACGACATATTGAACGCCGTTGGTATTAATGACCGCGAACATTATTTACCTCCTTCAGTGCCCGTACCTGTACCCGGTTCGTGGGGGATCACCGGGCCGCCCTCGGTTGGTATGCCTGTCCCCTCTTCCGCGGGTAATTCCGTCTCCAATCCCTTTTGCACCGCGCTCTTCGCACTGGGCCGCCGTGATAGCAGAACCAGCGAAAGCGAGGTGACGAAAAATCCGATCGCCAGACCTGATGTCAATTTAATGAAAAACGGGGTCGAGCCCTTGCCGCCAAACAACGCATCCGTGCCGCCGCCGCCGCCGAAAACGCTGGACATGCCGGCGCCGCGCGACTGCTGAAGCAAAACAACGATGATCAGCAGGACGCAGATCAAAACATGAATGACCAAGATTATTCCGTACATTATATCTCCTTCAAGTATTTCATTCGATTTCTTTTCAAAATATCAGCGATATTTCAACAGATTTTAATTATACATATTGGCTTCAAAAAGTCAAGGGTTTATCTGAAATAACTCAATTACACAATTACATATTAACTTAATAACTATTATATTTAATGATTCTCGCGAATTCTTCAGCTTTCAGGCTTGCGCCGCCGACCAGCACGCCGTTCAGTTCCTTTTCCTTCATCAGCGTATCTATATTGTCGCCTTTGACGCTGCCGCCGTAAAGTATTGTCACCGGCTTGTTTATCTGGCTGCGGATGAACTTGTGTGCTTCCGACGCCTGCTGGGGCGTGGCGGTCTTGCCCGTGCCGATCGCCCAGACCGGTTCATAGGCAAAGATCATCTTGTGCACTTCGTTCTCAATGCCTTTCAATCCCCGCTGCAGTTGGGTCTTGAGCACTTCCTCGGTCTTACCCTGTTCCCTTTCTTTCTCGGTCTCGCCGGCGCAAAAGATCGAAATAAGCCCGATCTCGAGCGCCGTCTTAAGTTTTTTGTTTATCCACTCGTCAGTCTCGCCCATGACATGACGTCTTTCCGAATGCCCGATCAGCACGTATTCGCAGCCAGCGGCTTTTAAGAACAACCCTGAGATCTCGCCCGTGAAAGCTCCGCTTCTTTCCCAGTGCATGTTCTGACCGCCGAGTTTGAACCTGGTGTTTTTTATTATTTCAGCCACATGAGGCAATGAGGTAAATGGCGGTATCAGAATGACATCGCGGTCCTTTACATCGCCAGCAAGTTCCAGGAGTTTCAAGACCAGCGCTCTGGATTCTGCTGGGTCCTTGTTCATCTTCCAATTTCCCGCTATGACAGGCACCATTTATTTCTCCTTCAGTACTTTAACTCCTGGCAGTTCAATGCCTTCCAGGAATTCCAGCGACGCGCCGCCGCCTGTGGAAACGTGACTGATTTTATCCGCCAGGTTGAATTTTTCCAGCGCCGCGACCGAATCACCGCCGCCCACGACTGAAACCGCGCCTTTGGCAGTGGCGTCAGCGACCGCCTTAGCGATCTCTACCGTACCCTTGGCAAACTCTTCGATCTCGAAGATCCCCATGGGACCATTCCAGACAATGGTCTTTGCCTTGCCGATCAGAACCTTAATGTCTCCGATAGATCTGAATCCGATATCCACGCCCATCATATCCGCCGGTATCTTATCCGCGGCCACGACGGTTCCTTTAATGCCGGGTTTTGCTTCTTTGGCTACGACGATATCCGCCGGCAGATACAGCTTTTTATCTCCCAGTAGATTTTTTGCCTCAGCGATAAATTCATCCTCACAAAGCGATTTACCGACCGCATAACCCTTTGCCTTGTAGAAGGTAAAGCACATGCCGCCACCGATCACCAGGTTGTCGACGAGTTTAAGGAGATTTTTCAGTACGCCGATTTTGGTTGATACTTTCGCGCCGCCGATAATCGCCACGAGCGGTCTTTTCGCACTTTTAAGGACCCCATCGAGATATCGCACTTCCTTTTCCATAAGAAAACCGGCTGCGGGTTCTTTAAAATAATGCGCCATGCCTTCGGTCGAAGCGTGCGCGCGGTGTGCCGAACCGAAAGCGTCGTTCACGTAGAGATCAGCAAGCGCAGCCAACTCTTCGGCAAAATCGGAATCGTTTTTTTCTTCCTCGGCGTGGAACCTCAGATTTTCCAGGAGCAGAACATCGCCTTTTTTCAACCCCGTGACGATCTTTTTTACTTCAACGCCCACACAATCGCCGGCAAACATCACCTTTCTGCCCAGTAATTGTTCAAGCCTTTTTGCCACGGGCGCAAGACTCTGTTTCGGATCGACCTTTCCCTTGGGCCTGCCGAGATGGCTAGCGAGCACGGGTATGCCGCCGTGCTTTAATATGTACTGGATCGTGTCCAGCGAAGCCTGGATACGCGTGTCGTCAGTAATGTTCATTTTATCATCCAACGGCACATTGAAATCCACCCGGACAAAGACCTTTTTACCGTCAAACGACAGGTCTTTTACTGACAGCTTCGCCATTATTCTCTCCCGATGATGTATTCAAGCATGTCGACGATCCGTACCGAATACGCCCATTCATTGTCATACCAGGCGAACACCTTCACCATGTCGCCCGCAGCCATGGTCAATGCAGGATCGAACACGCATGAGTGAGGATCACCGACAAAGTCGATCGACACCAATGGCTCATCGCAGTACCTGAGGTATTTCCCCATTTTACCGACCGCTGCTTCCTTGAACGCCTTATTGACATCGTCTTTATTTGTTTCTTTTTGAACGAAGCAGACAAAATCTACGAGCGACACGTCGGCAGTCGGAACCCGGATCGCGACGCCGTCGAGCTTGCCCTTAAGCTCAGGGAAGATCTCGCCGATGACCTTGGCTGCTCCGGTTGAAGTCGGGATCATTGATACGGCCGCAGCCCGCGCGCGGCGCAGGTCCTTGTGCATCAGGTCAAGTATCCGCTGGTCGTTCGTGTATGCGTGGATCGTAGTCATATACCCCTTTTTGATCGTGTATTTTTCATGCAGGACTTTTACCATGGGCGCAAAGCAATTGGTCGTGCACGAAGCGTTGGAGATAATAATATCTTTCTTGGGATCGTACTTTTCTTCGTTGATCCCCATGACGAATGTCGGAACCCTGGGTTCGCCCTTTGCCGGTGCGGAAACAACCACCCGCTTGGCGCCGTTCTTTATATGTTGTTCGATCTGGCTGCGTTCGTTGAACTTTCCGGTTGATTCTATCACGTAATCGATCTTAAGATCCTTCCAGGGAAGCTTGGCCGGATCTTTTTCAACAAGCACCTTGTAGGTTTTGCCATCGACCACGATGGCATCGGATTTTGCTTCGACCTCAGCATTGAATATCCTGTGAACTGAATCGTATTTCAAGAGATGAGCAAGGGTCTTGGCATCTGCGATATCATTAATAGCGACAATATCGAATTTATCGCTTTTGTACCCGGCCCTGAAAACCAGGCGCCCGATCCTGCCAAATCCGTTTATTGCAACTAGGGGTTTCATTTATCCTCCTTCATTATTACTATTTATGATAATAATATAACTATTTTGTGCATCTGCATAAATTTGGGTCAATAGATACTATTATATATAATAGAATATTAAAGTCAATGAATAAAATCACTGTAATTTCTCTTCGCATCACCGTAATCGAAGATTTCCGTTTTATAGAAATCTCATTGACTTAAGCAGGCATTTCAATATAATCTACTCATCCATGGCCGATATTACCCGGGGCGTCAGGGCTTTCACGTTCGGTACAGCGGTCAGCCGGGTCCTTGGCTTGGCAAGGGAATCAGTCCGGGCGTTCCTCTACGGTGCTGGACGCGCCACCGATGCTTATCTCGCTGCATTTCGCATCCTCGACCTGCTGCGGGATCTTTTCGCTGAATCCACTCTCTCGGCAGCCATCGTTCCGATTCTCACCGCGCAGAAACAAAAAAGCATAACCGAACAGAACAAACTCGCCAGCAACATATTCAATATCCTGTTTATTTTCGTAGGTATCATAACGCTAGCCGGTATTTTTCTTTCGCCGTACATCACCCGCGTAATCGCCTTCGGTTTCGTGAACATCCCGGGCAAACTCGAACTAACCAGTCAGCTGACCGCGGTTATGTTCCCGTTCCTGCTGTTCATCGCCCTGGCGGCATGGGCAATGAGCTATTTGAACACTGAAAACGAGTTCCTTATACCGTCGCTGGCGCCTGCCGCGTTCAACCTGTTTTCCATCGTTACGACGATCGTTCTGTATGCATACCTGGCACGGCGTGGCATCGACCCGATCTTTGCTCTCGCTATCGGCGCTCTGGTCGGTGGCTTAATGCAGTTCTTTATCCAGGTCCCCATGTTGTTTAAAAAAGGTTTCCATTATTATTTTTATGTGAATCTCAAGGATAAGGAATTTTTGAAAGTACTGGCGATCTTCATACCCGTGGCGATCGGACTTGCCGGTTCGAGGATCAATGTCGCGGTGGATGTCATTATGGTATCGTTTCTGGAGGAACGCAGCATGACCTGGCTTGATTACGCCTTCAGGGTCATGCACCTCCCCCTGGGCTTGTTCGGAATCGCAGTCGGCACCGTGGCGCTGCCGGCGCTTTCGCAGTTCGTCCTTGAGAAGAAATTCCCTGAACTGCGCGAGGCAACATTCGATGCTCTGAAACTGGTGCTGTTCCTGACCATATCGACGTCCGTTATCATCGCGTTCCTTTCCTATCCGATCATAAAGATCATATATGAAAGAGGAAAATTCACCGGGTTTGACACTCGGGCGACAACACAGGCGCTTATACTTTACATGATCGGCGTACCGTTCATGTCCGGCATACGCAATCTCGCTGCCGTGTTTTATGCGTTCAAGGATTCAAAAACACCTATGTACGCAAGCTTCGCCTCGATCGGAGTCCACATCGCGCTCAACCTTGTACTTATGTGGTTCATTGGTTTTCGTTCTTTTCCTTTAACCACCTCGGTAGCTGCGCTTGCCAACCTGGTTATTCTATTTTACTACCTGCCCCGTAAGATCGGACAATTCGACATAAAACCTATCCTGAAGTACTCAGGTCTATTGACGATATCTTCTGGGATCGCCGGGGTCTGCGGTTTGATCTTTATAAAATTGGCTTTTCCTACCATAAAAGCTACATTGATCACCCAGGTTATTGCGATCTTATTGGCAGGTTCTGTAAGTCTGCTTGTTTTCTATATTGTCTGCCGTTTACTTGGTGTCAACGAAGTGAAAGATTATGTGAAACGCATGGTGAAGCGCTAGGTTTGAATCTTTGAATTCAAAAAGCGGAAGTCAGGAAGCTAATAGAGATTGAAGCTAAGAAGGTGCGAAGTTGAGAGGCGATGATAAAGAAAATCCATTTCATAACATCGGCTCTTCATAACCTCTTAACCTCGTCTTTTCCGCTCTTCGTAACCTCCTAACCCCTTAACCTCGATCTTTTAGCGAAGCAAGATCGCTTTCGCCAATTTTCCCCAAATCTTTCTCCTGATTTGACTGGAAAATTGAGCGTCCCGTTTTTCGAAGAAAAACACGGGATTACCTTAAAAGAATCGCCTTTTCTATTCTTTCCTGCCCATCCGCTTCCAGCCGGACAAAGTAAACACCGGCGGGGACCGAACGGCCCACGTCGTCTGAACCATCCCAGACGACCTGGTTAACTGGTTGAATTCCGCCATGCTGATTGGCGGATAAATGGTTAAATAACTTAAC
>DASVHD010000039.1 GCA_036382775.1 bacterium
GAACTCGCGCTCCAGCTCCTGAAGCGCCAGGCCTTTTTTCAATCGCGTCTGGGAGATATAACCCAGCTCGATCAGAATTTCACCCAGCCGCTTCCCCGGAAAGTTCTCCTGCCGGACTTTAGCCTCGGATAACTGGTCAGGGGAGATGTATCCGATATCCAAAAGCACCTGGCCGATCAGGTCTCTCTGGTCACTGATCAGGTTCATTTATAGCCTCGAAATCGAAGGGCTCCATGTTCATCCATTTTTTAATCCCATTTATTATCTCAGCTTCACGATCTTCTTCGACTCAGCATCATTGCCATCGAGCCTGAGGAAATACACCCCGGCTGATAGCCCTTGTCCGATCCGGTCGCCGCGGAAGGTTCCGACCCGCTGCCCGGCGACATCGTAGAGCGCAAAACTGTTTTTTTCATATCCAGTTACTGTCGTGAAGGACGTAAAAGGATTGGGAAAAGCAATTAGTCTGGTCGGTATCTGCGGCATGCGGTCCGCCGAGTTCTCATTTATTCCCAAAGCATTGCCCGTCGGGTTGCGTTTGTAATAGATCTCTCTGTTTCCCGTATAAGGATGACCATGGCGGCCGTCCTGCCAGACCATGTGCACCATTGTATCGCCGACCGCAATAGAAGGATATAATCCCGCTCCCGAGATAGTGTCCGTCGTGAGAACGGATTGTGCTGACCAGGTCGCTCCTCCGTCCGAAGAGAACTTATAGTATATGTTTGACCCTGGATACCCTTCGGGCGTACCTTCCCAGACTACGTGAACATTGAGGCCTGAAGCAGCTATTGTAGGAAAATTAGTCCTGTATATGCTATCGGATAATTGTTCTTCTTGAAGCCAGGTCATTCCGTGATCGATTGAACGTTTGTAGTAGATCTGTCCACTGGGCACCGCATCAAGCCAGACTACATGAATTATCGAATCGGACAGCGCATGGCAAGGATACAAAGTGAGATGCCAGGGAAGTAAATTTTCATCCTGAGACCATGTGACCCCCTGGTCTGAGGAGTGTTTGAAGCAAATATTATAATTGTATGTACTATTATATCTCTGCCATATAACATTAATATTCGAGCCGGATGCCGAAACTGAAGGCAGACCATCATTCTCCTGCGAAGAATCGGGATTCGTAAGCTTTATTGCGCCGGACCACGATACTCCCCCATCCGAAGAGCGGTTATACCGGATTTCTGTATGCGAATTCTGACCAATTGCTACCCAGACCACATGAATATATGAACCATAAGCAGCGATTGAGGGAGGCCACTGGAATCCGGTTCCGAGCGGTATTTCCAGGGTCCAGGTTAATCCTCCGTCACTCGAGAGTTTGTAAAAAATACCTGGGCTTCCTGAATGCTCATCATACCAGGCAACATGCACATTAGAACCCTCGACACAAACCGATGGTCGCCAGGATCTGTAGCCATCGCTGGCAGACAGACGAAGGTCCGCTGACCAGGTCGTTCCGCAATCCGTTGAACGCGTATAATAGACCTCTTCCGCATATTCTCCAGCATCGCGCGTGTCATACCAGACCACATGAATAGCACCATTGGGTCCTGCGGCGATGCAACGAGCATTGTTCATTGACATCAGGGACAGGCTATCATCATAAGTAAGGCGCACATCAGACTCCCACTGACCAAATAGCGGAACAGCGAGAATAAGCGCGGCAAGTGCTCCATATGCCGCGAATGCGAATACCTGAGAAGGCAAGCACCTGGCATAAATAGAGGATAACGGTTTCATGCCAAACCTCCACTTTAATTTCTAATTATCTTATTTTCACAATCCGGACAGTATTGCCGTTACCACATTCCGGCTTCACGAAATATATTCCCGCAACAAGCCCTTCTCCGATCCGGTCGCCGCGGAAGGTTCCGACCCGCTGCCCGGCGACATCGTAGAGCGCGAAGCGTTCGCTATCATGGCCCGGGATCGTGGTAAAAGAAGCGAAGGGGTTGGGCACAGTGTTCAGCTCCATTACCGGCTTCCGTCTGTCCCCTAGATCATTCTCTTCCACGCCCGTCCCCGGATTACCTGTCGGATTGCACTTATAAACGATCTCAAAGTTCTCAGAAGGATCCCAGCGGTTGTCTTCCCAGACAACATGAACCATAGAGTCTGATATTGCCAGAGATGGTTTACGTGAGAACCTTATGGCATTTGTCAGGCGGGTATCCGCGCTCCAGGTTGTGCCCCGATCCGTTGAAAACTTGTAGTAGATTTCCATGTTCCCGTCCCTGTTGTCATTCCAGACGACATGCACGTTTGATCCGGAAACCGCGACCGATGGGTAAACCGACCAGTTGGAATTATCGGTCAATCTGGCGTCGTTTTCCCAGGTGGTTCCGTTATCAGTGGAGCGCTTGTAATAAATCTCCATGTTACCGTCGCGGTAATCCCGCCAGACGGCATGAACGTCAGAACCAGAAGCCGCAATAGAAGTGAAATCCGAGTTCGAAGGCGCATTGGTCATGCGGAGATCCGCATCCCAGGTTGTTCCATTGTCGGTCGATCGTTTGTCGTAAATCTCTCCGTTACCGTCCCGGTCATCCGGCCAGACGACATGCACATTATTACCGGAAACCGCGACCGACGGATACCAGGACTCAGCAGCATCCGTGGTCAAACGCGTGTCCGCTCCCCAGCTCACCCCTCCATCGGTTGAATGTTTGTAGTAGATCTCGTAACACCCGCCATCCCGGTTATCACGCCAGACCACATGGACTTGCGTGCCCGTAACAGTCATTGATGGATAATACGATGAGGAGTCGTCCTGAGTCAGCGGAATATCAGCGCCCCATGTTGCTCCACAGTCCGGGGAACGCTTATAATAAATTTCAGGATTTCCGTCCCGGCCGTCACACCAGACAACATGAACAATGGATCCTGCAACCGCGACCGAGGGAGAGTCTGCATAGGTATCAACAGGGTGATTTGTAAGCCGGGTGTCCGGGCTCCAGGTTATGCCCGCGTCCGTAGAGCGCTTATAATAAATGTCAAAAAAGGTGTTATCCCGGTCGTCATAGAAGACGACGTGAATCGTATCTCCGTTAGCCGCAACACACCAGGCATTGTTGTATGAAGTGTAAGATATGTTGGTGTCGAATGTCAGCTGTGAGTCGGGTTCCCACTGAGCAAAAAGCGGCACCGCAATCACCAGCGTGAAGATCACGCCAGATGCTATGGGTTTGAAAATCCGGGAAGGGGAAATCCCGTAATGAAGAAAAATGAAAGATTTCATGGTAAACCTCCTTTTCGACAATACATACTTATCTCACCTTCACGAGCCGCACGGATTTATTTCCACCGTTCGCTGGCTTGAGAAAGTAAACTCCGGGCGTCAGGTTCTCACCGATCCGGTCGCCGCGCTCCGTGCCGATCCGCTGTCCTGCGACATCGTAGACCACGAAGCGCTCGTTCTCATGGCCCGGGATCGTGGCAAAAGAAATGAAGGGATTAGGGACCACATTGTATTGCCCGGCCAACCTTAGTAACGAGTATCCTGTTTCCGATTCCACCCCTATGGGCGGACTGCCATTTCTGGAATAAAAGATGGATCCACCATCGACGGTGTTGCCGTTTCCAAATACCAGATGGATTATTGTGTCAGTATTCGAAACAGCTATTGCAGGATGGTCATATCCTAAAGAATCCGGTGGCGCAAGGATGAGCGTATCCTTCGACCAGGTAGCGCCATTGTTTGTTGAACATCCATAAAAGATTCCCAAATTTCCACTCGACCACGCATATGCCATACAAGCCACATGAACGTTTGAGCCCAAAGCGGTTACCGTCGATTGTTCTGCGTGAAGCGTGTCAGGTACTAACCGAACCCAGGGGCTCCAGGTGACTCCCTGGTCTGTCGAGCGCATGTAATAGAGATACTGCCACAAAGTGTCGCCGCCCGTATCTTCCCAGACAATATGAACATTCGACCCGCTGGAAGCAATTGTGGGACGGGGTAGAAAATAGAATGAATAGGCGCCGTAGGTAAGCCGGGTATCTGGAAACCAGGTGGCTCCGTTGTTGGTTGAACGTTTGAAATATACTTCATGGCTTAAGCCCTGGTCACGAAAATCCTGCCATGTAACATACACGCTGTTTCCTGAAGCAGAGACCGAGGGACGGGGGTCTTCGTAATAATCGGTTCTCGCAGGGCAAAGGCTATCTTCATTGAACCAGGTCGCTCCGTTATCCGTTGAGCGCCGATAATAAATATACCAGTACCCGGGTCCGCCATGAAGACGCCTGTCTGCCCAGACAACGTGAACATTGGATCCGGCGACGGCAATGGACGGCATGTGAGCCCAGGGTGTACTGCCTGAAAAGTTGATCTGAGCAGACCAACTAACGCCGCCGTTGGTCGAGCGTTTGTAATAGAGCGGACCTTCTGCATCCTCCCAGACGACATGGACATAGGGGCCTGAAGCTGCGATCGCGGGACAATCGGTCCAACCGTCAACATTGGTAGAGAGCTGGACACCCTGGGACCAGGTAGTCCCGTAATTATTGGAGCGCTTGTAATAGATTTCTCCAGGGATTCCTCCGTTGTCTGGATTCCACCAGACAACATGAAGTGTTCCAGCCTGGCCAGCCGCAATGCCTCGGGCATTACTAAAGGGCAACAAGGCCGTGTCTTGAACGATGCATACCGGCGGTTCCCAGTCTGCGCGTGCCATCGAGGGCATGAAGATTACGGCGCAGCAAAGGATCATCAAAGGATAAAAATATTTCATGTCAAACCTCCTTTTTTTTGCGGACGTATCTCATTGTCACATTTTTTTCTGCCTTACTGAGATTACTTTCCACGATGATATTATATTCACAAAGTCCAATGAATATCCAATGAAGGCAACCCATTTAATGTAAAAGACTTGAAATTTAAGAATAAAGCTGATATAATAGCAATATGGACGACCTTCGCCAATTGCTCTTCGAAAAGGGGCGTGTCGGGAAGGTGCTGAAAACCCTCAAATATTCCGGCCTTCCAGACCCTGCATCCGATCCTTCACGTGCCCTGCTCTATGGCCACGCTCTTTGTCTTTTTGGTGATTATCAGCAGGCGTTGAAGATTTATACCGCGGTTCCACCTGACGATGGTAATGAGGCGGAGCGACTTTGGGGCCTTGGTAACGCATCGCTCAGATTGGGAAACCTTAACCAGGTCGGACCTCTCTTAAATAAAGCCTTGAGCAGGAACGTGCCGAGCTGGCTTGGTCCGCAAATATTCATTTCCTTAGTTACCTTTCACATCAATCTAGGACAATTCGAGGAAGCGGAAAGCGCCATCGAGAAGGGGGTGGAGACCGCCCAGCGGGGAAACTTTTTGATCGATCAATTGATCCTGGAAGGCAACCGGGGAGTTGTCAAAATTTGCCAGGGGGATTATGAGGACGCGGCATTTCGTTTTGAAAATGTTGTCAAACCCCTGCTGATCCGGGATTCAGTTCTTGCCGCGGCTCACTTTTTGATCAACTTAAGCAGTGTTTACCAGACATTGGGTGCATCTGACAAGGCGGAAAAATGTTTGAACAAAGCCGAGGAGCTGATCGAGGAATCGGGAAGCCGAGGGCGGCTCGTCTTTCTTCGGCAGGTGCAGGGGAATTTTTGGATTGGTCAGAAATCGCTTCTCAGCAAAGCGGAATGGGCTTTTAAGGAAGCCCTGGACCTAATGCGAGAGCTTCCTGACGCTAAATTAGAAATCCATATCTCATGCAACCTGGCTAAAATTTATTTCGAAAAGGGAGACTTGAGCGCGGCCTTAGACCTGGTCGAAAGCGCTTTTGCCAGAGCTCGGGAAAAGGGGCTTTCTGTCATGTATGATCTCTGTCTTGTGCATCTGGGTAATTTTGCCCTCCGATCCGGGGAAACCGAAAAGGGCATTGCTTTACTATTGCAGGCTCGCGAGGCTTCCGAATCCATTAAAAAGTGGAATTTTTACGTTTTCGAAGCACTGCATCTGGCTGAAGGGTACGCAGAGCTCAACAAGAGGGATCGAGCGCTCGAATGGTTAAAGAAATGTATCGCGGGAGCCAAGCAATACCACATGGCTTCAGCCTTGTACGATGAGAAAGACGTTCTGACTGTGTTGTTACTCAAGATTGGTCAGGATTTGCTCCCCACGGAATTTTTAAGCCGATTGATTATCCAGCTTCGTAACCCGGTTCTCCTGAAACGGCTCCTTCAGCATAAACCTGAAGGGAAAGTCAATTTTCTCCGCGCCCTGAAGGTCCACGACGCCCGTTATTTCCGCGCGCAACTTACCAAGCTCAAAGACGACCCGGTGAAAGAAGTACGCCAGACATCCCGTCTTCTTCTTAAGGGGTGGCAGCAACATGCCGGGTACCGGGTATATACGCTCGGGTCCTTTCGAGTTTTTCTTGAAGGTAAGATGTTCACGCATAAGGACTGGATCCTTCCCGGAGTCGAAAGGTTGTTTCTTTTCTTCATCACTCACCCCGATGAATGGCACACTACCGATTCACTCCTTGAGACTCTTTGGAGAGAACCTCACCCCAAAAAAACCTTGAAGGTCTTGAACAACCTATACTCCTACCTGAGGAGCGTCTTTGAGCCCTGGCACCTGCATGACATGGACTACGTTTTCTTTCAGAGCCGGCGCGGAGCTTACAGCTTTTTTCCCGGTGAGCGATTCTGGATTGATTCGCAGGTGTTCCTGGGCACAACTAAAAGCGCTGAGAAAGGCTTTTTTTCAAAAAATTTGAAAGAAACCCGGAAAGCCTATCGAGAAGCACTGGATCTATATCAAGGAGACTACCTGAAGGAATACCCTTACGAGGATTGGTTGAATCAGAGTAGAGATTACCTGAAAGAGGTTTATTTCCGTTCGGTCTTGCGATATGCAACCCTGGAGCGGGAGTCTGGAAACCTCTCGGAGTCCAGAAGGGTTTTGGAAGACGCCCTGTTCAAGGATCCATCCCGCAGCGGGTGTGCGGCGCTGCTGATACATGTTTTGGTTCAAATGAAGCTTTCTCAAGAGGCTAAGGACTGGGGCCAGCGGCATGTCGCCTATATGAAGAAAGAACTTAAGGAAAAACCTGCCCCGGAGGTTGTGGAAGCGCTAAGCAGGCTGGCAATGAAACAAAGCTGAAAAGTCGGCTGTCCCGTGACAAAACACGCGGGATTAAACGAAAACCATTGTTTGTAAACTAAGACCCTGGATTATTAATCACGGACTTAGCCAATATTTTATGTGATAGAAGCTGCGGTCTACGTGACCTGAAATCGGTATTTTTTTAATAGAAACAAATAAGCGTAGATAAATACATCAAATTCGTGATTATCGTGCATCAAAATGACTGATTTGCGCCGGAATATAAGAAGAAAACCGATGCGTGAGGCTATTGAAAAGTACCTGGAAAAATGTATAATATTGGGTGGAAAAGAAAGCGAAAAGTCATAATAATGTAACCGATCCAAAAACGATCTTTAATCCGGTCTTATTCTGGGATGCCGGTGACGTCGATCCTGTCCGCAACGCCGGCTACGTGATCAGCCGCGTGATGAATTTCGGTGACTGGCATGATATTAAAATGTTGAATAGCCTTTACGCGATATCAAAACTGATCGAAACTGTGAAAAAAAACCGGAGTTTGCTACCCCAGGCCGGCAAATATTGGGCGGTCCGTTTCAACATCCCGATACGGGAGGTCGCGTGTTTGAAGAAGTACTACCAGTAAACGCCGCTTCGATCCTGCAACGGATCGCTCCCCATCTCAAAGATTTTTATCTGGCCGGCGGCACGGGCCTGGCGCTGCAATTAGGGCACCGAAAATCCGCGGATTTTGATTTTTTCAACGATCACCAATTCAATATTGACCTGCTAATCTCCCGGATCAGCCCGGATAAAATCCTCATGTCCACCGAAGGAACTCTGCACTGCGAATCGGACGGTATAAAATTATCGTTTCTGTATTACAATCCGCCGCGGTTGTTCCCGGCCATCACCTGGCAGAACATTAATCTGGCCGACTGGCGCGATATTTCCGCCGAGAAAATGAAAGCCATATCCCAGCGGGGATCAAAAAAAGATTTCGTCGACCTGTACGTCGTTATTAAGCTAAAATCAACCATCGAGCAGGTCTGCCAGACCTTCAAAGACCGTTTTTCATCATCGACCATCAATTATTATCATGTCCTGCGCAGCCTGACTTTTTTCGAGGAAGCCGAGGAAGAACCGGCGCCGGTTATGGTCATGAAAGGCGTCGATTGGGAATGGAAAGTAATTAAGGAATTTTTCCTTAGAAATATTCAGGTATTCGAAAAACAACTGTCGTCTTGATATATTAAAACTCAACGCCGAGATTGTAGATAATCATGGTAATACTGCAAACTAACGCATTCACCATTAGGACGGTTGAAAAAGATGATTTCCCTGCTATTTTAAAAGTATACAAGCAATCAGAAGACTTTCTGGCTTTGGGACCCATGCCAAACGCTTCGATTGAGATGGTTCTTAAAGATATCAAACATTCAAAAGAAGAAAAAGGGGAATACTGCGGGATATGGGATCTGAAAGGTAATCTCATGGGAATAGTCGATTTTATTCCTATATTGGAGGATAAGGAATCAAGCTTTCTGTCCCTGATCATGATCTCAACTGATTATCGCGACAAAGGTCTGGGTGGCAAGGTCGTTCAAGCTTTAGAAAGCCATTTAACACAGAAGTACTTGGTTAAAGGAATATTATCAGCAGTCCAAACCAATAACAGGAAAGCTATACGTTTTTGGAAGAGATGTGGATATATTGTAGAGACAATCCCTGAAAAAAGACATGATGAAACCGTGATTTTCAAAATGAAAAAAGCGCTTTGATTTACAGTTTCTGAGCCATCAGGGAAAAGAGAAACGGGATATCTTTCCGGCCGTTCGGTAAAGACCACCACCCATCCTCGCCTTTTTCCAAGAACGGAAATGATTGATGCCGCTCTTGAGTTCACGCGACTCATCGTCGTTGTCAAACACGTTCGCAAACGGATGCCCTTCAACTATGTAAGATATACCGCAATTTATCAATTATTGACAATATTAACGATCCCAACGACATTAACGCCATTAACGGCATTCTTTGATTTATACCCTTGCGCATAACGGATTTCAGCGTATAATATAGTAGTACTTCTAAGGAGGTCTTTATGCATACGATCAAATCATTTTCGATAAAATTTGTCGTGTTTTGTTCGATCCTGTGTTTTTTCAACCTGAGCCATGCGGGCTGGCTAACCGTATTCCAAAGCGACTCTTTTGACCTGAAAAGCATACATTTCCCGGTGGACGCGCAAACCGGCTACGCGGTTGGATATGGCTACAATGAAGCATGTGTTTTCAAGACTACCAATGGCGGCTGGACATGGAACCCGCAAGCCACGGGTTTGAGCGGTGGATTAAAGGCCGTGTATTTTCCAGAAAATACCGAGATCGGTTATGCGGTTGGTGATTACGGCATAGTGATCAAAACCACGAATGGCGGCAGCGACTGGGTGGAGCAGTATTCAGGCGTGACTTCTGAGCTTTACGCCGTTCAATTCCCGATTGATTGCGACACCGGCTTTGCGGTTGGTTATAACGGTGTCATCATAAAAACCACCGACGGCGGCGAAAACTGGTTCGGGCTGACCTCGGGCACTACCGAAGGATTGCTGGCGATCGATTTCCCGGTGGACGCAAGCGTCGGTTACGTTGGCGGGAGCGATGGTGTTCGGAAAACAGTAAACGGCGGAATTACCTGGACCGATATCACACCGGCAACAATGTATGTGTGTATTGAAGATATTGACTTTCCCGTGAATACGCAGGTTGGTTATGCCGTGGGATGGGATATGTTCATTTTCAAGACCACAAATGGCGGGGTAACATGGGATACCATGCGTCCTTATGATGCAGGGAAAGAATACGCAGCGGTCCATACGGTACATTTTCCCTTAAATGACCAGGTCGGTTATTTTGGCGGCACCGGCTTCGAGATATTTAAGACTACGGACGGCGGCCTGACATTTAGTCATCAGTTTGTGCCTAAGGGTATTGTTTACTCAGTTTGGTTCCCAGTTGACGACGATACCGGGTTTGCCGCGTGTTGCGAAGCCTGCATACTTAAGACAACCGATGGCGGCGGAACTTTCATCACCGAGCAGACCGGTCGGAAAATCCCGGTGTTGCAGTTTTGTGTTAACCCCAATCCGTTCAGATCGGATGCCCGGGTCCCTGGCCATGAGAGTGAATTGTTCAATATTTATGATGTCACCGGCTGCCTGGTTGTGTCATGCCGCGGCGCCATGCTGGGTGAAAACTTAAAACCCGGTGTTTATTTTGTTGCACCGGCCGGCAGGGCTAATCCGAGCGTAAAGATCGTAAAACTGCAGTAGGTAAAGCGATCTCAAATACCAACGACGGACATTAGATGACTATCCAGCAGAGCCAGCATGATATATGGATACTGCTCGAAATACATGAGGAAAGATTAAGCATACTATATAACGCTTATGCCAAGAAATTTCCCGAGTATGAGGCTTTTTGGTCGGGTTTGGCGGCGGATGAAGTTGAACATGCCGGCCTTGTGCATCAATTAAGTGCCGAAAAAAAGGCGGTGGATTATAACGCGGATAGATTAAATGCATCGGCGGTAGAGATCTCGATTGGATATCTGAACGATCAAATAGCTAATATCAAAAAATATGATATATCGCTCATCAATGCATTATCCATTGCCATGAATTTCGAGAGATCCATAATGGACGGTAAAATTTACGAAGCATTTAAAGGGCGTTCGACATCCGCTAAGAATATTTTGCAGAAGCTGACAAGTAGTCTGAAGAAGCATGTGGATTTGACAGAAAAAGCCTGGACAGAAAACAGAAGATTTTACTGAAGATCGGGCAACGCCAACGTAATCAAACGGCCAGGGGGCCTGACCTTGAAACCGGAAACTGATCGTTAGCGGCTTAGCCGAAGGGAGAACAAAATGAAAATCAATCACTGTGTTGGTATCGTTATACCCATACTACTGCTGTTGTTATGTTCCTGTCAGCCGCAGTATAAGGTGGTCTTAAAAGATGTTAATATTACCAATATTGGCCTGAATGAAACCGAGTTTGATTCCAAGGTTTGGGTGACATGCAAATGGTTCCGCTCCATTAAGCTTACGGATATAACATATGATGTATACTATGATAACAAAAAATTCGGGGAGGGAGCATATTCGGGGGAAATTATATTGGGGAAAAACGCGGATACTTTACTGCATTTTCCCTGCACGGCAAAAAATCTGAGCACCGCTTTGCCTTTTATCGGTTCGCTTATAAAGGGCGATTTTGATTATGAGGTTAGAATGAATCTAAAGGTCAAAGCCTGGATATATCAAAAGCGGATCACCACGAATTATTTTGGATCCAAAAAGATGTGGTAACTGGAAATCCGACCTGCCCCGCGATAAAACACACGGGATTAGTAGAAAACCATAATTTGTAAACTTGAGAATCCGAGGTGATTCATTTCTGGTTCAGCAGTTTGATCCCGCGAGTATTGGCTTCGGATAAAAATTCAACGGAAATATTCTATGAGGTTTTCAGGCAAAGTCAACGGCCTTTACGGGTCGACCTGTTTACTGTTCTTTACGGTCGTTGACTTTATTCGTTCGCACATTATAATAATGGCGAAAATCAGCAGCGTGATCGATTGTAAAGGGGGTTGCATTATGAAGCAGTTCATTCTTTTTTTGATGATTGCATTATTCGGCTGTCAGAATGGACGGGAATCGAAACCGGTCGAACCCGATGCAAAAATCCTTAAGTTTACCGTCACCAGTACGGCCTTTGAAGAAGGCGGCATGATACCAAAAAAATATACCGGTGACGCGGAAAACATATCGCCACCCCTGGCATGGAGCGAGATACCCGGACAAGCCAAAAGTCTGGCTCTTATCGTTGACGACCCGGACGCGCCTTCCGGCGGCTGGGTTCACTGGGTGGTCTATAACATGCCCGCCGCGATGAAGGAAATGCCCGAAGACATTGGTCCGGACGAGCGGGTCCCGGGGATCGGCATCCAGGGCAAGAACGATTTTGGGAAAATCGGCTGGGGCGGGCCATACCCGCCATCAGGAACGCACCGGTATTTTTTCCGGCTCTGCGCTCTGGACGTGGTGCTGGATGATGTGCCGGGTTTAACCAAAAAACAACTGGTTATGGCGCTCCAGGGCCACATCCTGGCCCAGGGCGAATTGATGGGCCGTTATAAAAGGTAACCGGATCACTCCTTGTATCGCCCGTTCACTGATTCCTTTCTAGGGGCTTCATAATCAACAAACAAGCGTTCGTATTCTGTGCTCATCAATGGCGAGGAGATCAAAAAATCAGCGGTCGACCGGTTGCACGCAACCGGGATATTCCAGACGACCGATAGCCGCAGCAAAGCTTTGACATCTACATCATGGGGATGGGGTTCCATGGGATCCCATAGAAAAATCATGAAATCAATTTGCCCGTCGGCAATTTTCGCGCCGACTTGTTGATCGCCGCCCAGGGGACCGCTCTTGAACCTGGTTACTTCAAGGCCGGTCTCTTCGTTAATCAGCTGGCCGGTTGTTCCGGTGGCATAAAGGTTGTGCTTTTCAAGTGAACCCTTATTATATTTCACCCATTCGAGCAGGTCCTTTTTTCTGTTATCGTGGGCAATAAGAGCGATGTTCTTTTTTGCTTTCATCTTTATCGTTTTATAAGTCATCGAACCTCCGTTATCTATTTAGATCCTAACTAATAAATCTTAATTTTTATCTGGACCTGGTGATTATAACTGTTATGCAGTCTAAAATCAAGAGTCAGTGAATATCCGGTGCAGCGTTAGCGTGCAATCTCGCTGGATTCTGGTATCAATACATCCAGCTCTGCGCCCCTGTCGATAATGTAACAGGTCCCGGGATATTTAAGCGCGCCTAAGGCAAGAAACATGTCGCCGGTAGCACCGGCGAAACCGAATATAAAAAGAATCCCGGAAAAAAATCTTACGTCCACGGATGAATGGAAAATCACATACAGCAGGATGCCAAATAGTGATAATATAAATCCGGGCGCGAAGGTATACAATAAATAGCGATTACGCCGTAAGGGTTTGTCCACGCTGACCTCCCAGGTCAATATCTTGATACGTAAACGCACGCTGCTTACGGGAACATACAAATAGGCGGTCATCATGTGGATCAATTCGTGGATTATGACAAGGCCAATCGCATAGGGGAGGAGCACTAAGCTGCGTAATCCCTGAAGCCATTGTGGATACGGAGTGTCAAGCACCTGGAAGAATAAAAACCAAATACCTATGGCAATAAGTACTGCCACAACACTCATAATGTATATATTGATCTTTACGTTACCGACTTTTTTCATGTTTTATTTTCTTCATAACGTAATTTGCCTGTTAGGCGATTATATTCGATGTCAAAATGAAGTCAATGAACAAAAACTGACCTGCCCCGCTATGCATCATGCGGGATTAAACGAAAACAATAAATTTTATAGTCTTACCCCATAAAAGTCTTGATTTTTAAGTAGTTATTTATAGTGGTGGTTAGTTAAGTGAAGATATGGCACCTTTAAACTTTTAAACGATGATGGGGATCTTAGTTTATAGCGGATAACTAGCGCTTCAGCTTTGCATGCTTCTGCTTGTACATTTCCTGATCGGCAATAGTCAACAGCTGATCAATGGTTTTCTTTTTACCTGGACCGTATTCTGCAAAGCCATAGCTTAGACCTACGGTGTAAGGTTTAATACGTCTTTTATTGTAGACTGCGACTTTCTTAACGATTCGCTGCCCGATACCGACGGCTTGAGCAACTGCACATTGAGGAAAAATAATCAAAAACTCATCACCACCCAATCGGCAAGCAGCATCACTTATCCGTATTGTTTCCTTTATAAATTTGCTGACAAGTTTGAGAACTTCGTCGCCTTCTTTATGCCCATAATTGTCATTAATCGCTTTGAGCTCATTTATATCCAGATAGCAAATACTTAATTTCGTATTTTGCCGCATGGCTAACTGAACATATTTATTGAAAAAAAGCAGTCCTGATCCTCTGTTTAAAAGGTCAGTCAGCGGATCTGTCGTGGCGAGCCTTTTCAGTTCTTCCTCTGCGCGTTTACGCTCGGTGATGTTTTCGATGATGCCATCATAATATTTTATTTTTCTTTTGTCATCTTTTATTGCTACGGCCGATACCGAACAGATAATCAGCGAACCGTCTTTTTTCTTTAAATACAACTCTTCATTTCTCACAAAACCATCTTTTAGCATTTTTTCATTGAACTTTTTTCTGTCTTCGGGTTTTTGGTATAAGTCCGCGACATTTATCGCAAAGATTTGCTCTTTGCTCTTATAGCCAAACATTTCGATGATTGCCGGGTTGGCTTCGATGAATTTCCCCTTTGGCCCGGGTGTGTTCCGGTACACGCCAACATTTATATTTTCGGTTAAAGTGCGATATTTCTCTTCATTTTCTCGAAGCGCTTTCTCGGCTTTCTTGCGTTCGGTGATATCTCTGGTTGTGGCAAGAAAAGCTTTAGGCCGACCATGAACATCCCTGATCAATGCAGCAGACAGCTCACCCATAAAGCTTGACCCATCTTTTTTCCGTAAGATGTATTCTATGTCTCTTACGAAATTTTCCTGCAGCGTTTTTCTAAGGTTTTTGATCGCCCTTTTGTGGTCAACGGGGGCAATAAGGTTGAAGGCACTTCTTCCGATCAATTCCTTACTGCTTCTAAAGCCGTGCAATTCAAGGGTGCGTGGCGAAACGTCAATGATCTTACCGTTTAAATCACTTAATGTTACCGCATCGGGCGAGGTTTTGACCAGAGTGGCGTATTTAACACTTATCTCAAGTAAAGCAGTTTGCGTCTGTTGTTTAAGAGTTTTTTCTGATTTTTCTAATTTAGCAATCCGCTGACGGAGTTGCACGTGTTTATGCATAAGGTGCATATGTGTTTTATCTTTGTTTTTCATCTAACCACGCGACCTTATGGATACTCATTATCATGTTAGTGTTAGAGCAACCTTCAAAACATTTCCTCTATCGATATTATAATCTCAATAGAGGATTTGTCAAGGTTGCCTGATCACCTTTAATGCATGCACTGTGCGATTCCAAGGAACGACATGGTGATTTTGCTGCCATGTACCCGCCCGCCTTCATGAAATATCGGAGATTTTCAGAGCAAAGAACCACCTTGCCGTATTTTATAGTCTTGCCCCATTGACATTTGGCAATTTTTCAGTTCAATTATAGTCATACCATACCATGGCAGGCTTGAAATGACTATCCAACGAGGTTATCATGATATATGGGCGCTGCTTGAAATACATGAGGAAACGATAAGCTTACTATATAACGCCTATTCCAACAAGTTCCCCGAATGCAAGGCTTTTTGGTCGGCTTTAGCCGCCGATGAAGCCGAACATGCCAGGCTGGTGCGTCAATTGAGTTCAGAGAAAAGGTCAGTGGATTATAATGCGGATAAATTAACTACATCGGCAGTAGAGATCTCGATAGAATATCTGAACGATCAATTAACCAACATCAAAAAATATGATATATTGCTTATCAATGCTTTATCCATCGCCCTGAATTTCGAGAGATCTATAATGGATGGAAAAATTTATGAAGCATTCAAAGGGCGTACGATATCCACCAAAAACATTTTGAAACAGTTGACAGATGGTTTGAAAAAGCATGTGGCTACGATAGAAAAAGTCTGGACAGAAAACAGAAGATTTTCCTGAAGATCCGGAACCGGGGAAGAAGAATCGAAAAGCTGGCGGTCCCGCGATAAAACACTCGGGATTATAAGAAAACCATTGTTTGTAAACTTTTAAAGCGAAGGGATTCTGGACCGGTACGTGACCTGCAGCCTGGCGCTCAAAAGGTTGATATGGATATCCTCGAAGCGTTGACTTTGGGTGTTTCGAATTTCCGCACAAGCGGTTAATGACAGCGATCAGCTACCTAACTAAAACTTGCGCCTTGAAATCCTCCGGGATTAAATTATGATATACTTTGTTCGGTATGGATTATTCTATTTTACGTCACCCTGGATTATAACTGTATTACTCATTACAATTCCACCCGTCAAACATGAAATGATCCAGTCCACAAAACTATAATAGACTTTCACTTTTATGCTTGACAGGTTCTTTATTGTAATTAAGTCGGCGGTGGAATTATTGGAGAGCGGCTTCAAGCCCCAAAAAAGATACCAGCATTTCATCGATGATTGAATACCGGAATCCGTCGTCACTGTTTGCAGCTTGACCTCTCTGCCCGACGGAGCTTCAACAAAAACAGGAGCGCAGTTAACAAAAAGCATTACCAATACTACCAGGATCGCAAAATATTTCATGTTACCTCCTTTAGATCATTGTAATTTATCCATCAATGCGTCATTATATGACACATATTCAGAATGTCAAGAGGTAAACGGGATGGTTTGATGATCATTTTGCGGTCAGCATATTTGAGATCTATTGAAAGGAGGTAACTTGTCAATCAGGTCATACATAAAGACAACATTGATCGCCGCGCTTGTCGCCTTGGCGATCGGCGGTTTTCTTCTTCATGCAAGGATCCATCCGTTTACAAAGAACTCCTCCAACTTTGTCCCTTTCATCTCCGGAATTCTCAGTATCATTATTGTACCTCTGCTGTTTTCATATAAGAAAACACTGAGCTACGGATACGTGCTCAACGGGATGCTCGCGATCCTGGGGACGGTAGTTATGGCGCATTTCACTATCGTTTATTGGCCCAAACCGCTAACCATCACGTCGATCCTGCTCCAGACCACTTTAGCCGATATCGTGCTGCTCTGGGGGAAGTTTTTTGTCGGGAAAGCGCTCTTTGAACTTGAGTCTCGCGGCTATGACGCGGCTACGGTCAAAAAGGGGATATTCTACCGATACCCGAACTATGGATGGTGGCTCGTGCATTTGGTGGTCATCTCATTGATCTATTCTTTAGGTCACTTGATATGGAGGTAAAATGAATAAATTCAGATTGCTGACACGCAGCTGGTGGATCCTTCACGTACTGGCGATCGCATTTTTCTTCTGGCTTGGTCATGCGGTTCATTTTTAAACCCTTCCCGAAGGCCGCGTGTTCTGCCAAACGGTAGCAGATCGTTGCCGGGCACTGCTCACTGTGTGTTTTGCGTTTTCAGGGAATTTATCAGTTCCTCGATATCGGGCAATTGGGAAATGTCATAAACCTTCACAAATGTCACCTTACCTTTTTCATCGATAATAACATTTGCCCGTTCGGAAAAGCCGTCTTTTTCACGGAAAAGCCCCAGTTTCTTAGCAAGCGCGCCATGGGGCCAAAAATCAGAGAGCAATCTTGTTTCTCTGACTCCCATGTCTTTTGCCCAGGCATGTTTGGATGGCACCGTATCGACGCTGATACCCAATGCAACAAGGTTCAATTCATCGAACCGTTTTTTGTTTTCTTCGAGCGCTTTCATCTGCCGGGTGCAGATTTTTGTCCAGGCAAGGGGGTGAAATGATAATAACACTTTCTTTCCTTTAAGATCGGCGATACGTAATTCTTTATTATGCTGGTCATTCAAAACAACTTCAGGGACCACATCGCCGATTTTTAACGTTCGATTTTCTGCCATGTTTACCTCCTCTTCATCCATTTTCTGCTGCTCTGCATGATTAGACAAGATCTGGAAACATGTCGAGTTTGTGTATTATTGATTTGGCACTGATTGCTTGTCTGAAGATGGGTTGAATTTCTCCGGGCCGATGACGACGGTCCAGGGACAGATCTCCCATCTGGTCACCAGTCCGTGGATGACATAAGGATCGTGTTTCGCAAAATTTTCTACGACCGAACGGGCCGTAACGTGGAATATAAGCAGGGCTCTTTCAACTGGATCAGCGAACGCACCGCCCATGATCAGCTCACCGCGCCGCTGTGCCGCCCGCGCAAACTTGAAGTGTTCGTCCCGATATTTTGCCCGGCGTGATACATAGTCGTTGACCACGTAGTAGATCAGAGCGTAGAACTGCCTGTTTTTGATGCCTCTCATTTGACAATTACCGTGCGTATAACCCGAGAAGTTTTCTCTGATTTTATAATTAAGAAGTAAGTTCCGGCGGGTATTCCTTCACTGCTTATCTGGATGCAATGGTAACCCGGTGTTGTTTTTCCTTCTCTTATAGTCTTGATTTTTCGACCTTCGACATTATATAAATAAACAGCAATGTTCTCATCTTTAGATGTCTTAGATGTCGAAAAGGTGATCGACGTTTTTTCATTGAATGGATTGGGTTTGACCTGGAGATTGCTAAGATCGCCGCATTTATTTTCTTCAATGTTCACGGCGGTTATTAGAAGATATGGCCGGTTGATCGTCGTGTCCCGTGAATAGAATTTGGCGAATCGCCCGCCGTTGTCTCCCGGAATTTCTGGATTGTTCCTTAGTATCATACCGTAATTTGAACCGGGGTTGTTAACCCAATCCTGGACGAGAGCCGTGATAGTAAAGTGCCACCAGGTATATCCCTGATATGGAAGGGATGATTCAACTGTCGCATTAAAGGATGGCTGATTGCTCCAGGTTACTCCGGTCTCGGTCCATGATGCCAAAACCTTGTGAATGTCAACATTAAAATCGACTCCTGCCTGGTCCCACATATAGAGACTGACCGTGGCCGCAGAAATCGGGGTTCCGGGCGGGAGGCTTGAGAGGTCAAATCGCATCAAGGTGCGATAGACCAATGACCACGGATTACCATAGGTAATAAGCCAGCCTTGTGTTCCAAAATTAGTACTCGGATCACCCTGGCTTATGTAGGCATCTGCGGTGGGATAGAAAGTCTGCGTCCATCCCAGTGCTGCCAATACGATCACTAACAGGTATTTTTTCATTTCTCCTCCGGAGTTAGGGCTCTATGCATAATTGCATTGCGTCATCTTTACGACCTTATCATCACGAGCATCATCTTGAATTTCTTAGTTGCCGCAAGCGCGTGCGGCGCATGCGCGGGCATAATTATCATTTCGCCGGTTTTAAGGCGGTGCTTTTTACCTGATATCGTGATCGCCGCTTCGCCGGCCAGCAAATAGACCAGGGCGTCGTACGGCGCCGCGTGCTCGCTTAAACCCTGGCCCCGGTCAAAAGAGAAGAGCGTCACCGTGCCCTTTTTTTTATTTATAACCTCACGGCTCACCACTGAGCCGCTTTTGTAGTCGATCAAGCCGTTCAGGTCCAGGACTTGGGATTTGAGATTTTTATTTGTTTTTTCCTTTTTATGGTGTTTCATGATTCAATTATATTCTCTTTTGGCGTTATGTCAAATGTGAAATGGTCCACGCAAATGCATATTGATATTTTGGGTTATTGTAATTATACTTAGTCGTGATCGTTTACGATAGAAAGAATAGTCACCAAATACAAATTTCTGCAATAATGATCGGTGTATTGTTAGCTGCTACGTTTGCGAACATCTCAGCACGGGCGATCGAGACAAGGGATGAAATAATAAAAGACTTGCAGGCAGCAGTGGCCGACAGCCAACCTTTAGTCATCCGTGTCTTCGTGGCGCTGTGCGACAACGAGTATCAGGGGATAGTGCCGGTGACGAAGAAACTGGGGAATGGGGAAGACCCAGAGCACAACCTGTACTGGGGCGCCGGTGGCGGGGTTAAGACCTTTTTTTTGAAAAGCGATAATTGGCGAATGGTAGCGAATGAGACGAATACTGGCGCGAATATCCTCGAAAGGTGCATTTTCAAGAGAAATGATATGAACGTATATCTGGTCGCGGATGCCTACCGGGGGAGCGCGATCAAGGAAGCGATCACGGATTTCCTGAAAACAATCACGAATGATGTTCAAATGCGCATTGGACTGCCTGCGAATGACACGAATACATGCCCCAATATATCAGGTGACGTTAAACTAGTCGCTTATGTCGGGCATAACGGCTTGATGGACTTCAGCCTTGACAGCCTGCCGGCGCCAATGGCGGACAGCAAGCCCAAAGACGTGATCGTCCTTGCGTGTTTGAGCAAGTCATATTTCAGCGATATCCTGGATTCGCTCGGCGGGTATCCATTGTTGTGGACAACCGGGCTGTGCGCGCCGGAAGCGTATACGTTGAAGGCTGCGATCGACGGCTGGATAAACCTGGAATCAGGCGAGGAGATCCAGAGCCGCGCGGCCGCGGCATATAATAAATATCAAAAATGCGGTCTGAAAGCCGCAAAAAGGTTGTTTGTTACCGGATGGTTAAGGTAGTATCATTATAAAAGAATAAAAGAACAAAATTTATAAAGACCTAAGAGCGATATTGACTTTGGATTCATTTTTTATATAATCAGTAGACTTAAGTCTTAAAAAATAATTATCCTTAAAGGAGGATTCATGAAACGCTTGACCTTCATCATTCTGACGTCAGCTTGCATCTTTGCTTACGCCAGCGGTATTGTCGCGCAGCGTCCGGCCGATGGCCGGCTTTCACCGCGGCTTCTGAACTACCAGGGTTACCTGACCGATACGCTAGGCAATCCGATCACCAATCCGTCGGTTTCTATGACCTTTTCAATATATGACGCGGTTTCTGCCGGCAGCCTGAAATGGACCGAAACCCAAGGTACGGTCGGCGTGGATAAGGGGATATTCAATGTGCTGCTGGGCGGGGTTACCCAAATCCCGGACTCCGTATTCAAAACGGGCGCGAATCGCTGGTTAGAGCTCATAGTCGGCGGGCAAACGCTAAGCCCGCGCACGCGGATCGTGTCGGTTCCATATGCGTACAGCGCGACTTATTCGGATACGGCGCTTTACGCGGTAAATTCGGCGCCGGATTTTGACTGGATCTACCGGATCACGGACACCGCGGACACGACGCTCCAAATGGGCGGACGTTGGGGCTTGACGCGGCCGGGCAATACGCTTTATGGAAACCGCGACAGCACGCATGTTAACCTTGGTTTTGCCAGCACGACCGGAACCAACGGGCAGAATTACGTATACTCCACTGTGGGCGGAGGATATCTTAATAATGCCGGCGGTCAGTGCGCGACCGTGGCCGGCGGATCCGTCAATGTTGCCACCGGCGAGTGCGCGACCGTGGCCGGAGGAAATGTCAACACGGCCGGCAATTATAACGCGACCGTGAGTGGCGGTCAGGGCAATATCGCCAGTGGTTATATCGCGACTGTGGGAGGTGGAAAAGAAAACCGGGCGCGGGGCGCGTACTCAGTGGTCAGCGGCGGCGGTGGTCAGGATTATGCCGATTCCAACTCCGCGATCGGCGATTATTCGGCAGTGGGCGGCGGAAGAACCAACACGGCCAGTGGATATGCCGCGACCGTAGGCGGCGGTGCAAACGACCGGGCAACAGGCAATTACAGTATGGTAGCTGGGGGCGCCGGTAACATCGCATCCGGTAGTTATTCCACGGTCAGCGGTGGTATTTATAATACCGCCAGCGGTCATTTATCGGCGACCGGCGGCGGCCAGAACAACACTGCTGCCGACTCGTTCAATTGTATCGGCGGCGGCTACCTGAACCGGACTGCAGGTAAGTATACGGCGATCCTGGGCGGGTATGCGGATACGATAACCGCGACCGGGAGTTATTCCTACCTCTTCGGTATAAACAGCAACCTCACCCAGGACTCGACGTTCATGGTGGATATGCCGCACGTCTGGTTCGGAACCGAAGCCAACGGTTACGAGTTCCCTTATGGTCGCGGCACGGACGGCCAGGTCATGAAGACGAACGGATCCGGGATTTTATCCTGGGGCTCGATTGCATATGTCGACAGCGCGCGAGTCGCGGCGAACGCCCACAAGCTGCAGGGCAAGGATACTGTGAACTTCAACATCGACTACGTTAACGAAGGGCAGGTAAATTCCATAGCGAACGCCATGATTCAGGATGGCGCGGTGACGACTCCTAAGATCGCTGATACAGCGGTCACCATGCCGAAGATCAGCCAGGCGGGTGCTGTGGCCGGTCAGGTGATCAAGTGGAACGGCACGACCTGGCAACCGGCAGCGGATAGTTCCATGGACAACGACTGGAGTTATCTTGTTTCGGACGGCGCGGACACGACTTTACTAATGGGCGGTCGATGGGGTCTGGCCCGGCCGGGCAACGTGCTCTTCGGCAACGCCGATAGCACGCACGTGAACCTTGGCGTGGTCTGTACTACCGGGACCTCGGGCGGCAATTTTAAATACAGCACGGTCGCCGGTGGGTATTACAACAGCGCTTCCAACCGGGCGACCGTGGCCGGCGGCCAATTCAATGGCGCCCGCGGCGAATATTCTACGGTCGGCGGCGGAAGTTACAATATCGCTGGCGGCTGGACCGCAACCATAGCCGGTGGCGATCACAATACGGCCAGTAATAATTATGCTTTCGTAGGTGGTGGGCAATCCAACACGGCAAGCGGTAACCAGGCGTTCGTGGGCGGCGGCAATAACAACAATGCCAGCGGCCAGCAGGCGACAATAGGTGGTGGTTGGAACAACAATGCCTGGGGCGACCGTGCGACGGTGGGTGGTGGCTATGCCAACACTGCTACCTACTACTATTCGACCGTGGGTGGTGGCAATTCCAACGCTGCCAGCTTCTATTCGACCGTGGGTGGCGGCGCTTACAACAATGCCGGTGGCGAGAGAGCGACGGTGGGTGGCGGATGGAGTAACAATGCCAGCAGCATCTATGCGACGGTGAGTGGCGGATCGACCAATACTGCCGGTGGCTACAGTGCGGCAGTGGGTGGCGGCCAGAACAACACTGCTGCCGACTCGTTCAATTGTATCGGCGGCGGCTACCTGAACCGGACTGCAGGTAAGTATACGGCGATCCTGGGCGGGTATGCGGATACGATAACCG
>DASVHD010000040.1 GCA_036382775.1 bacterium
TTTCCGGATCCCATAACAATTACTCAAAGCAATGTCCGTATAGAAATCCGAGATATTCGGATAATTGTTACGGTATGGCAACGACACCCAGTTCTTGTCCGTTAATGATACATTCTCGTTTAATACCTGCCGAAACTTGAAGCCCATATTCGATGGATAAGACCGGTTATTGGTCTGGTCAACCGCCTTGACCAAGTAATAGTAATTTTGAAATGAACTCAAGACGCTTATATTGGTAAAAAACGTGTCCGGCTGATTGACAAACCCGACTGAATCGGCTGAACCTGGCGCATAACTGGGAACGGTGTTGCGGTAAACCACATATCCTCTCATATTTTCAACGTTGTCCAGCGTATCGGTCGTGACCTTTCTCCAGGTCAACCTTACATTATTGCTCGTTTTAACGACGCTGACTATATCCGGTCGCATGGGCGGGATGACATCGGTTACTATCTGAAGATACAGGTTAAGACCGCCCCATCTTTCGCCGATGAACAGATCAAGGTCGCCGTCCGCGTCGATATCCGCAAGATCAGGACAGGTATTTTCCTCGACATTGATGCCGCCAAGCGCGCTGGTTACCAACGCAAATGACGGACTTGAAGGCGTACCGGTATTCTGGTAATGATATGTCGTCCCATAACCCTCACCGATGAATAGGTCAAAATCGCCATCATTATCCAGGTCGGCAAACCGCGGTATACTGCGGTCGCCGACATCGATGCCTGAATAGTTATTGGAAACATAGGTCCAGGATGGGGTTGAAGATGAGCCATCGTTCCGGTAATACCAGATCGTTCCGTCCAGACAGCCGATGAACATGTCCTTGTCATTGTCGTTGTCAATATCCACGAACACGGACGCGGCGTAATCTCCGACGTCAATGTTGTTGTAATTACTGTCTATCCGGGTAAAATCGGGTGTCGTAACGCTGCCGTCATTGCGGTAGTAATAGATGTTGCCCAGCAGGTTGCCGATGAACATATCATAATCATTATCGCCATCGATCTTAACGAACGTCGGCACGCTGTTATCTCCAACATCAATACTGTCATAATTCTCGCTGATCATGGTCCACTGGTGGTTTGCGGTCGTTCCGGAATTCTGGTAGTAATCGATGAAACCAACCCACTCGCCGGCGAAAAGATCTTTGTCACCGTCATTGTCGATGTCCACCAGCGTCGGCGTGCATGACGAATTCATGTCGATGTCCACATAGTGCCTTCTCACGAAACTCCAGGAAGGGCTGCTGGCATTACCGGTATTCCGGTACCAGTTGACGTTGCCGATGTACTCGCCGATGAACAGATCAAGATCGCCGTCATTGTCGATATCCACGAAGGACGGCGCGCTGGTGTTGCCCACGTCAGACGTGTAATTACTCGTGACGTAAACCATATTGGGCGATGCCGGAGTGCCAGTGTTTCGGTAGAAATACACCGTGCCTTCGGCGCAGCCGACGAACAGATCATAATCGTTATCCGCGTCGATATCCGCGAACCATGGTATGCTGCGGGTAATAACGTCTATGGAGAACCAGGTATTGGAAACGAACGTCCAGGAAGGTACTGTTACTGTACCATCATTCCGGTAATAGGTTATCGTGCCGTCCTGCCGTCCGATAAAAAGGTCAAAATCATTGTCACCATCGATATCGCAGAAATAAGGCGCGGAGAAAGAACCTACGCTGATGCCCGCATAGTTGTCAGTGACAAATATAAAAACGGCGCTTGCCGCTGTGCCGTCGTTCCGGTAATAGTTGATGTTGCCATCCTGTTCGCCAAAGAACAGATCGTAATCACTATCATTATCGATATCCACGAACGCCTCTATCGAGCGGTTCTCGACATCGATGGATTGGTAAAATTCGGTCATGAACGTCCAGTCAGGGGCGCTCGCGGTCCCGTCATTCCTATAATAATGAAGACCGCCATGCTCGCCCCCGATGAAAAAATCGTAGTCATTGTCGTCATCGATATCCACCCAGAAAGGCCGCGAGTAATTGACGCTCCCTGAATATGCGCCGGCGAGCAGGATGCCGCCGACATATTCTTCAAGGACCCGGTTCCAGCTCTGGCCGAACACCATTAATGCGGAACATATCAGTAAAATACAAATTTTCTTCATTTTATCTCCTTTGATCAATAAACATATTATCTTTTAATATAAGCAATAATAACCAATTGTCAAGACTTAAGTATCGTTTCGATATCTATCGGATAATACCCAAAAAAAGACCCCCAGTTTGACTGAGGGCTTTTTATATTCATTATTTTCTACTTAACAACTATTATCTTTTCTCGAACGGTCTTGTTTTTCGCCGACAACTGATAAAAATAAACCCCGGCTTCTACCTCGGCGCCCGATCTGTCCCGCTTATCCCATACATAGATCGCTGGTTTGCCAGTTCCCCGAAGCTTGGCATTCCTTACAACCCTGCCAACGGCATCAGTTATTTTCAGATCTCCATTTTCGTTTGCAGGTAATGTATAATGGATGAATATTCTTTCGGCACGAACTGGACTCTGCGAAATGGCATAGAATAATGGATCAATATTATTTGTCTCGGCTATGTCAGTTGAAGCAGTGGTTCCTGCTGAATAGGTGAATGTTAACCTGGAGGTTACTGTTGTATCGTTTGTCCAGTGGACGGAAACCGGAATGAGAACAGCCGTGTCCACCTCCCAGGCAGGGATCACGATCGAACCTGCCGCGTTCGCGTCCAGCAACATAAGGTGCTCATAAGAAACAGTGCCCCTTGTCGCAACCACATAAGCGCGCCAATTATAGCCGTCCTGACCATCAAAACTGAGGGTCAGGTTCTGGTTACCGTCGGTCACGAATTCGATCAGGTCCATTCCACCCGGACAATACGGACCATGGCTCCCTTCATCGCCACTGGCTGGATAGGTCGTATGCCGCGCATGGAGGATCGCTGTCGTGCAGCTTTCAGCGCGGTAGAAATGAAGATTATCATCACGACCGCCGGTAAAGTAACGCCATATCGCATAGTGGCCGACCGCATTGGCCAGGCTGCCATTATAATTTAACTTCAAAGCCGAATCGGCATCCCACAAACAATGACTGCCCGCGTGCTGGCCGCATAATGTCCAGATCAGACGCGGCGTGTCCGGACCGTAGTATTCAGCCTGGAATTTTGGCCATAGACCAGCTGGATATTCAAAGTTGCTATAGGTAGTGTTGATCTCCCACCAGGAACGGGTGAGCGGATTATCAGTATAATCAGTGTTTTGACTATTTCGCCATAAGAGCGTGCCGCACCCCGGGAAAAGGATATCTTCCATCCAGCTGGAAGTATTTTCATAGTACCACCAGTATGGTTGTTCAAAACGGCTGTACCTGTACTGGCATGAATGATGGAACTCGTGCGCCGTGAGCGCTTTGAGCCTCATGAACCTCGGAAACGGATGATGGACTGAATCCGTGCAGACCTCTATCCAGCTTGAATAACCATCAGGATAGGGAGTGGTGTAATTGGAATCATGGTAAGACACGCCATAAGCGCCGATGTTCACGGAATGACGCAGGTAAATGTCAAAAAGATCATCCCCGCCGATACCCTGATCGGGCGGTGGAACTGCCCACCCAAGTGCCGTAGCCCTTACCCAGCAACTCTCCGCATAAACCGCTACTGACTCCGCGTATGCAAGGGTTGTAGAATCGCTATAGCTCCTTGCATAATGAACCCGGACATGTGTCTTGATCCGGAAATATTCAGTTCCAGTATACGTAGGCCGGCTCGGTCGAACCAGTATGGATGGATCAGGGGTGTGGTCGGGAAGACCGCATTCAGGCACTTTTTGATCTTGCCGGACAATGACTGCGGTGTTCCCCGCAAAAGCCTGGGTCGAGATCAAAATAAAAAGGAGCGTTAAAAGAGTTTTTCTTTTCATGACCGCCTCCTAATCCGGGATCAACGCTGGTTCAGCCTTACTACTCGTCTGGCCTGTCTGATAAGCCCTGATTTCGGGCTGTTGGATCTCTTCGGTCACGACCTCCGCATCTTCAGCCTTGAGTATTTCAGTGTAGGGCGCTTGTTCATATCCTTTGGCCCTGCCGATGGCGATCCAGTCAAAAGCCGCGCTCGATCGTCCGTTCAAGAGTTCCTTTGCTTCAAAACCATCGCTTGATTTGCTCGTGACGAAGATACCATTACATTCAGAAGTGGGCGTAATGATCACCTTCAACGGAATGTCATGCGACAAAACATTTTGATAGGTCCGGTCAAAAACGATCAAGGCATGACCGTTAGTGAGTGAACTGCTGCCTGATATTACGATCTCCATATCCGGACTGGTCATGGAAAAGCCGGTCTTTCCTTCACCAAGGAATGTCTGCCAGCCTCCGCTCGCATAACCATGACCTTGAACGTATAAACCATTGACCGTGCCGCCCGTACCGGTAGTATTCCAGGCGGTCAGCGCGTAATAATCGTTGTTGGCGTTCCTGAAATAACCACCCCGCAGGTCATTGCTGTTCGCGTAAACGCCATTGCCGGCCGCGTTGTACACATAGACCCCATGCGAACCCGTCGTACCGACATATAAACCTCTCGAACCGGCATTCGTCACGTAAAAACCATCTCCGCCAGCCTGGGAAACGGAAACGCCGTCATCGGCTACATGGTAAAGCCACATACCGTCATAACGCGCAGAATCGACATAAACACCATAATCGCCCTGACCGATAGTTATTGCGTCATCATCCGCATTGGTGATCTTCAAGCCGAAACTATCGGCATCATTGACATAAACGCCGCTCCTGCCCGTGGTGCCCACGTACAAACCGTTTTCACCGGCGCTGTCAGCACTGAATCCATCTCCTACAATGCGGTAACCCCGGAACCCGTTGCCCGCTGCCCTTTGCACATAATAGGCTGAACTAGTGGATGTGTGCGTGGATTCTACACGGACTCCTGAATACTCCGCGTCATAAATCTGTATACCGTACACGTTCGCGCGATCCACGTATACGCCGCTCCCGACTGTTGAATCGATCCGGACGCCAGCGCCATTGGTTGTTCCAACCATAACACCGTCACTGAGGGCGTGCCTGATGTAGACCCCCCTGCCGGCTGTTGAATCGACCGACAAACCTACTGATGAACCTTCTTTTGCGTAAAATGCCGGTCCGGTCCCGCTGAATCCTGCGACACCGGCTTCAATATTCGGGCTGCTGGAATATGACGTACCATAACAGCCATACACCGCCGGCCTGCCATTTGCATGACGCCCAGACACGCCGGCACTGCCGATATCATTGGCTGATCCTTCACCGCGAATACCGGCACCACTGCCAAGGTTCACGGCATTTATCGCTGGATCAGTTGAAAGCGAAGCAGCACGGTTCACAACGAGCCCGGCGCCGCTGCTGGTCGCATTGACTTTGAATGTGGGACTGGTTGAAGCGGCATACATGGAATCAGGTCCCTGCACGTTCACGTACCTTGCGTCCAGGTTCGCAAATGCTACATTTTTTGCATATTCGGCAGTGTCCGAATAAGTCGCGGTATAGGCATAACCAGCCGCGGTTATTCTCGTTCTCGGCGCCATTACCTGTCCGCCGATGGTCAATTCCAGCCAGCGGCCTGTTCCTTTGGTGAATACCGTATCTGGAATGGGTGTTATGCTGCCAAGTTGCACATTGAAAATCCCTTTGGAAACCGCAACTGTCTGGGTCTCGGTCCATTTTGAAGTGCCATTCGTGGCCGCATTATAGATCGTGAAGATCATGGAAAGCGAAGGGTTTTCGATCGGATTGCCGCTGGCGTCAGTGACGTATCCCTGATAATTGATCATTGTCGGCGATAAACGCGCTCCCATGTCCTCATGTAAAAAAGCTGTTTGACCTACTGCCATTACCGCAGTCATCGCCATTAATGTCCATAATTGTTTTATCATTGCAACTCCTTTCATACTTCAAGAAAGATGAACTATTTACAGCAAACTCCCCTGTTTGAACAGGGGAGTTTGTTTTTTACCGATAATTTTGGTATGTCACCACAAATAAATATCGACAGGCTATTTCTGTAAGATCAATTTCTCCGTATATTTATTGTGTTCCGTTTTCAGCTCAATAAAATAAATTCCCGACGGCAACTCAAGGCCGTCGTCATCGGTGCCGTTAAAGACGACTTCGCGCGACGCCGGCAGTGTACGCACAAGCTTGCCGCTGGTATCGTAAACACTGAGATTCCCTGCGGCTTGGCCAAGCCTTATGATCACCTGCCCCCTTGCCGGATTCGGGTTGACCGACAGAGGTATTACCTGTCTCGCTGATCCCTGTTCCTCAATGCCGATGATCGCTAGGGGCAATGAATTCTGGGACAGTTTTGACAATACCCAGAGCGTATCCGTGCCTATGATCCGCAGGGTTGGCGCGTAAACCAAACGCAACGCATAATAATATGGACCGGCCACCCCAACGGAATCGATATGGGTTGTGTCAGTGTACGCATTGATAACACCACCGCCATTCGGGATGAGTCGTGTCCAACCCGTTACTCCATCGTCACTACGGTAGATGGCATACCCGGTGATCGGGTTGTAATTAAGTTGAATCAGATCAAAGGTAGCTGTATCATATTTCGCGGTTCGCCATGTTAATTGGGGGTAGTTTCCATTATGACTCGTATCTATGCTAGCCACAACACGCAGACTGCAATAACGTGCTGAATCTGGACTATAAGTGTTATCTGCCTTGCTAACAATCACCGAATAAAAACCCTTGTGGTTGATGGTCCCGGCAGCACTATCATATTCAAAGGCACAAATATTCGTATCACCCTGCGCGATCGGATAACCATTAAGAACTGCAAAATTGTCATCGTCGCCTTCAGCACGAGACATGAAGATGGCACCCGCATGCGTCCAATATCCGGCGCCGTTGTCTTCAGTAATCTGGAAATGTGACCATATCGTATCGCTCATCGTGCGCGCATTATCAAGAACGTACCAACGGAAGTAGAAGGCGGTCGTTTCCGGAACAGCGACTTTGCCTCCATACCGCATCCAAAATTGGCATAGATCAGCCTGCGCCAGACCAACAAATATACATCCGATCAAGATTATTAACCTGATAGTTTTCATATCATTACCCCCTGTGATCATCTATTTCGCCACAACTATCTTGTGAGTCGCGCTGAAATTTCCGGCCATAAACTTGCAGAAATACACACCCATACCAACAGGACGGCTCATATTGTCTAAAGCATCCCAATTAACGTTATAGTAACCTGGTTCCATTACCTCGTTCTTCAGGGTCCGCACCAACTTCCCCGCGATATCATAAATCTTCAATTCTACGTGCCGCGTCTGCGCCACCGCAAAGCTGATTGCAGTCTGACCCGCAAACGGGTTCGGTCGCACCTGCCCCAATGCAAAAGCTACCGGGATCGGTGCAACGCTACCAGACTGTACACCATCTGCGATCTTATCCGCGATCCGCGGATAGAATCCAGATTCCCAACCACCCGCAAATACCAACTGCAATTCATATTGACCTTCCGTCGCAGCGTTGTTTATGGTAAAGGTCGTTCCCTTGATGATCTTATCGTTCAACCGCCCACAGATTTGGTTGTCCGATACCCGGTACACACTGTATCCGATCACTAAAGGATCTTCAACCGCGGTCCAGCTCAATGTCGCACTACCATCCACGTTCTGTTTTATCTCAACTTCAGGCACCGCACTAAGTGTAATGTCTGACAGCTTCACCATGTCGCTTTTGCCATCCAGCCGGTAGCTCGCCGTGCCATAAAAGCCTTCCTTACTCAGCAATACCACCACCTCATCACCAGCGCGCCATGCCGTCGGCAGATTGCCCAGCTCAGCCCACCACACCGTCGCTTTACCATTACTCCTGATACCACACGACTGCACGCTCTCGGTCAGTAGCTCATCAGGACGGGACACGACATAACACCTCATCGCTAACCCCGATGCATCACCTTTAATCCGACCACGGATCGAATACGGCTGACGATCCTCTTGTTGCCTGCTGACATCAGAACGCCTGACCGCCAACGCGTCATCCGAAATAACACTCGCTCTCTCCTCGTCCTGGATCACCGGCCAATTCGGATCCTTGATCACCGCCATCGTGCCCAAACGCTCTTTCACCGGTGTTGAAACAATGTCATCACCCCGGTTCGTATACACATCAGGCGTCCATGCCGCATCGGTACTCACTAAGATCTCATAAGCAATACCCAATACTACCGGATAATCATTGATGAACATCTCCAGATCACTGTCCCAGTAACAGGTTGTATATAACTGCGTCACCGCATCCAATTTCCGGATCCCATAACATACGCTAATCCCAATATCCGTGTAGGCATCCGAAGCATTCGCATAACTGGTATTGTAGGGAATCGAAACCCAATTCTTATCC